>JAPONS010000012.1 GCA_026713825.1 Chloroflexota bacterium
GTAGTTCCCGCTGTGGCGGGACGGGCGGTTTGCGAATCGCCCCTACGACGGGGGCGGGGGGCTCCCCCATCCCCGTATCAAGTACGGGGCAGGCTCTAACCCTCCCCCACAGGGGGAAGGGACTTGGGATGGCATTTTCGCGTTGGGGGGAGGTGGAGCCACCGGTCGAGTCCGTTAAACCCCAAAATTCGTATCTATCGTAGCGAAATCTTGGGGTGCAAACGGGATTTGAGCGCGGTTTTGTACCACCAACAGGATTGGACGCTAGGACTGTGAAGCCGATTGATTCTAACGCTCTGCGCCGATTCCGTCAAAACCTGAAACACCCACGAGAGAAGTTCAAAAGTGTTCCGAACACCTGAATGAGGGGGTCGTGGTACTATCTAGCGCACAGCTGGGCGCACGAGGGGCCACGTGCCAAAACCCACTTCACCAAATGGCAATGCTTTGGGGCTTCTGATCATCGGAAGCCTCATTATCGTGGTGGTGCTCATGGCACTCACCAGGGTGTGCTCAGGTGGGGCCACACCCTGACCCTCCCGGCATCACTTGAGGGGACTCACGGGCTGGTGATGCGGTTGCGCATTTCTTCCCACGCGTGGTCGTACACCGCCATCAGGGTCAAGCTTGGAGAAAACTCAGTGGGCCACCAAGCAGGGCGCTCAGGTATATCAGCTATCTGCTTGCCTTGCAGAAGTTGCGCAATAATCGCTGTCCCCGCTACAAGCCGAGCGTGGGTTTGAATGATCACCGCAGGCAGGACGGCTTCGTCATTGAGGTCTGCGGAGAGTTCTGTCGGCAGGAAAGACCGGAAAATCTCCAGCATTGTCTGTTCGTTCTGCATATCGAGCTCCCTTCTGCACCTATTTGGTCTTGCTATCAGATCCTCGGCACGAATGTTGAGTCGGCGTGTAGTGTCAATGGAAACTCAATGTCGAGAGCCATAGGCTATGCTCGCACTCCGGATAGCCGGGTTTTGGGTGGATTATTGCGACTGGCGGGGATGCCGTCAACGGGGTGGGCCTTCAACGGGCTTAGGGCGAGCGGGGGGCGGTTCATCGGGGTTCCTGCCTTCGTACCGGGGTACGGGGCAGGCTTCGCAGCGGCGGCGCCAACAGCAGGGGCGGGCGACGAGCCTCCCACGCCCCTCTGGGTTCCTGCCTCCGCAGGAACGACGGTAGAGGGGACCGGCCATGTGGTAACCTTGACACGCCACGCCAGTCTGCTAGCATCCGCGCACTTCACTTAGAAGGAGGGTGCGGTATGGCCAACTACGACGGCGGCCCGGCGTTTCCAAGAGGCGCAAGCCCGGCGGAGACCCTTCAGGGCGTGGACGATTCCCAAGACGGCATGACGTTGCGCGACTACTTTGCCGTTCAAGCCCTGTTAGGGATATTGACCCATCAGGGCTGGACGTCCGGTATCGCCCCGGTGTTGGCCCCGCGGGCCTACGAATGTGCAGACGCCATGCTGGAAGAACGGCTCAAGCAATAGACCGGCACGCGATGCAATACCTTCCCGTAATAACCAAAGGCACGGCTCTCGTGATGGTGGCTTTCGTAGTGGTGGTGATCGCCTCCGTGTCGTGCGCAAGCCCGGAAGACAAGGCCCGCGACTACTTTGCCGATTCGCGCATAACACAATCCGAGTTGAACGTCGCGTGCCGCTACTTTTGGGCTCATGATTTGCACTACTACAACGCTCTCGCTGTCGCGAAACAAGTTGCCGAGGACGCCTTGCCAGATCAAGGACCTTCGCGCATTGCGCTGGTCATGGGACATTTCGAAACGGTTCTCTGGGATTTCGTCCTTCCCGATGGGTTCATCGACGAGCGCATTGCCGAAATAGAGGATACATCCGGCAAGGTGTTTCGCGCTTGGGGTCAAGATGAATGGGCGACGTACACAGACTCCATCGCTGCCGAAGCAGGCGCATTCCTTGATGATTTTTGTTTTGGATACCTTCGCCAATAGGCTTTGGTATTCACTTTGTGGTGCCTGTTCCACCCGGAATCGCAAGACCTAACTTAAGGCCGGAAAATGCGCGCCTTGGGCCGCGTGGGACGGGGTGAGGCGCGGCCAAGGGCAACCACGAGGGTTGCCCCTACGGGGGGCGGGGGTTGAGGTGGAGCCACCGGTCGGAATCGAACCGACGGCCTGTTGTTTACGAAACAACTGCTCTGCCTCTGAGCTACGGTGGCCCGGGGTGGTCTACCAGGCTTCGGTGGGCAGGTCTACGTGGTAGTTGGCCATGAGCTTATCGAGCGCTGCCGCTGTGGCGGGGTCCGGGGTGATGAGGGGCAGGCGCGGCTCACCGACGTTGAAACCAGCCTTATTAACAGCGTACTTCACCGGGATTGGGTTTGCCAGTACAAAGAGGCCCTGGAATATGGGCAGCAGGCGTCGGTGCTCGGCGGCGGCGCGCTCGAGGTCACCCTCGAGGGTGAGGCCCATCATAGCCTTGATCTGGGCGCCGATGAGGTGGGAGGCGACGCTGATGATGCCGTAGCCGCCCATGGCCATTATAGGGTAGGTCTGGTCGTCGTTGCCGGACCAGACGAGGAAGCCGGGCGCGGCGTCGCGGATGATGGCGGCCGCCTGGCCGAGGTCGCCGCCGGCCTCCTTGATGCCGATGATGTTGGGGACATCGCTTAGGCGGATGACGGTGTCCGCCGACATGTTGACGGCGGTGCGGCCGGTCACGTTGTAGAGGATGACGGGCAGGTCCGTGCTGTCCGCGATGGCCTTGAAGTGGCGGTACAGGCCCTCCTGCGGGGGCTTGTTGTAGTAGGGGACCACGGACAGGACAGCGTCGGCGCCGATCCTCGTGGCGGTCTCGGTGTAGCGGATGGCCTCGGCGGTGTTGTTGCTGCCTGTGCCGGCGACGACATCGCCCCTCCCGTCAAGGGCCTCCTTGATCTCGGCGAAGAGGCGCTCCTCTTCGTCATGGGTCAGGGTGGGAGACTCGCCGGTGGTGCCGGCAACGACGACGCCGTCGCTGCCGGACGCGACAAGGGCTAGGGCGAGCTTCCGGGCCTGCGCGTAGTCCACGCGGCCTTCGGAGTCGAAGGGGGTCACCATGGCGGTCAAGAGCCTGCCGATCTGCGCTGCCATTGCCTACCTCCCGTTGCCGTTGCGGCCGGCGAGCCTCCGTTCCAGCAGTTCTTCCGCTATCTGCACGGCGTTGAGGGCGGCGCCCTTGCGGAGGTTGTCGCCCACAGTCCAGAGGGAGAGGCCGTTGGCCAGGGCGCGATCCTGCCGTATGCGCCCCACGAAGACCTCATCCTTGCCCGCCGCAAAGCCGGCGAGGGGGTAGCTCTTCGCCGCAACGTCGTCGATGACGCGGACGCCGGGGAACTCGGAGAGGACGTCGCGCGCCTCCTCGGGTGACATAACGTTCTCGAACTCGACGTGCACGGCCTCGGAGTGGGAGATGGGCACGGGCACGCGGACGCAGGTGGCGGAGACGGGAAGCTCCGGAAGGTGCATGATCTTCCGGGTCTCGTTCTCCATCTTGGTCTCCTCCGTGGTGTAGCCGTCGTCCGTGAAGTCCTCGACGTGCGGGAGGACGTTGAATGCGAGGGGGTAGGGGAACGTCGAGGCGGCAACGTCCTGGTCGTCGAGCATGGCGTGGGTCTGCCGATACAGCTCCGCGACGCCCTTTGCGCCCGCGCCGGAGGCCGACTGGTACGTGTCGACGATGACGCGCGTGATGGGATTGGCCCGGTGCAGGGGCGCGAGGGCCATCAGCATGACGATGGTGGAGCAGTTTGGGCTGGAGACGATACCGTTGTGCCCTTGGAGGTCGTCGCCGTTAATCTCGGGGATGACGAGGGGCACGGTGGCGTCCATGCGCCATGCTGAGGACTTGTCGACGACGACTGCGCCGCGACGGGCGGCCTCCGGGGCGAGGGCTTTGCTGGTGCCACCGCCCGCGGCGAAGAAGACAACGTCTGCGCCCTCGAAGGCGTCTGGGGTGGCCTCCTCGACGACGAGCTCATCGCCCATGAAGGGCAGCTTGGTGCCGGCGGAGCGGCTGCTGGCGAGCAGGCGGGCGCGCTCGACGGGGAAGCCGCGCTCCTCGAGGATGCTGAGGACCACGCGTCCAACGGCGCCGGTGGCGCCAACGACGGCGATGTTTGCTCCAGCCATGTGGACAAGTCCTTGTGTGAGATACGGGCCTGCAGCGGGACATCAATGCGGAGAGCTACAAATTGAGCAGCTTCTCCAGCCCCACCACAAGTCCTTTGTATTGTACCACCTGCCGAATTGCAGTGAGAACGCCCGGCATGTAGCAGTCGCGGCCTATGGTGTCGTGGCGCAGGGACAGGGTCTGCCCCTGGGTGCCGAGGACGATCTCATGGTGGGCGAGGCGGCCGGGCATGCGCTGGGCGTGGATGGAGACACCGTCGAGTTCCGCACCGCGGCTGCCGGGAGCGGGCTCGCGGTCGGGCATCTGGCGCGCGAAGGGCTCGCCGCGACCCTCGACGAGGGCGCGAGCTATGGCGAGGGCCGTGCCGGAGGGGGCGTCGATCTTGGCGTCGTGGTGCTGCTCGACGACCTCTGCCACCTCGAAGAAACGGCCGAGCTGTTGCGCGAGCTGCACGAGCAGGACGGCACCGATGGCGAAGTTGGGGGCGATGACAACGCCGACACCGTGCTCCTTCGCGAGGGTGTCGATGGCCTCGAGCTCGGCGGCCGGGATGCCGGTGGTGCCAGCAACGCCGTGGACGCCACGCCCGGCCGCGGCCTTGAGCGCGCCGGGGGAGGCGTCAGCGATGGAGAAGTCCACCATGACGTCGGGAGCGAGGGCCTCGATGGCCGTTCCCACGCCGGTGTAGAAGGGGAAATCGGCGGCGAGGCTGGATGACGGGCGCAGGTCTACGCCGCCGACGGCCTCCATGTCGGGGGCGGCGCGCACGGCGGCGAGGACCTCGCCGCCCATGCGACCGGATACGCCGTGTACGAGTACACGGAGCGGACTGCTACTTGACTCAGTAGTCATGGTTGCCTACCTACCGCGGCCCTCGGCCGCCGCCGAAACCGCCACGCGGCGGTCCGTTGCGCCGGAAGTCGGGTCGCCCACCGCGGTCGCCGCCGTTGCGGGGACCGCCGCCGCCGTTCGGCTGCGCGGGAGCGGTCGCGAGCGCCATCTCGGGCGTGAGGCCCTGCAGCACGGCGCGGCGCGAGAGGTTTATGCGGCCAAGCCGGTCGACCTCGATGACCATGACCTTGACCTCGTCGCCGATCTGCACGGCGTCCTCGACGCGGGCGACGGGCTCCTCGGCGAGCTCGCCAAGGCGCACGAGGCCGTCCTTGCCAGGGAGGATCTCGACGAAAGCGCCGAAGTTGGTGCTGCGGACGACCTTGCCGTTGAAGATGGAGCCGACCTCGGCGTCCTTGGTGAGGCCCTCGACCTTGCTGCGGGCGAGCTCCAGCGACTCCTCGTTGGGGGAGCCGATGAAGACGGTGCCGTCGTCCTGGACATCGATGGTGGCCTTGGACTCGGCGATGATGGCGCGGATGGTCTTGCCGCCGGGGCCGATGACCGCGCCGATCTTGTCGACGGGGATGGAGATCTTGATCATGCGCGGCGCGAAGGGGCTCATGTAGCCGCGCGGGGCCGGGATGACCTCCAGGATCTTGCCGAGGATGAAGAGGCGGGCATCCCTAGCCTGCTGCAGGGCCTCTCGCATGATGGCGGGCGTGATGCCCTTGACCTTGATGTCCATCTGCAGGGCGGTGATGCCATCGGCGGTGCCGGCGACCTTGAAGTCCATGTCGCCGAGGTGGTCTTCGAGGCCCTGGATGTCGGTCAGGACGGCGTAGTCGCCAGCCTCGCCCATGATGAGGCCCATGGCGACGCCCGCGACGGGGGCCTTGATGGGCACGCCGGCGTCCATGAGGCTCATGGTGCTGCCGCAGACGCTACCCATCGACGTGCTGCCGTTGGAGCTGAGGGCCTCCGACACCACGCGGATGGTGTAGGGGAAGTCGTCCTTGTGCGGGATCATGGGCTCCAGAGCGCGCTCGGCGAGGGCGCCGTGGCCGATCTCTCGGCGGCCGGGCGACCCGACGCGCCGCACCTCTCCGACGGAGTAGGGCGGGAAGTTGTAGTGGTGCAGGTAGCGCTTGGTCTCGATGGGGCTCAGGGTGTCCAAGCGCTGCTCATCGCTGAGTGAGCCGAGGGTGACGACGCTGAGGATCTGCGTCTGGCCGCGCGTGAAGAGGCCGGTGCCGTGCGTTCTCGGCAGCACGCCGACCTCGCACGTGATGGGGCGCACCTGGGTGCGCTCGCGGCCGTCTGCGCGAACGTTCTCCTTGAGGACGCCCTGCCGGAAGAGCTGATTGACGACCTTGTCGAAGGCGTCAGCGATCTGGCCGCGCGGAACGTCGTCGGCGGCGGCCTCCGCGACCTCCGCCTCGATGAGGTTGAGCTCACGGTCGCGCTCGCCCTTCTCGCGGCCGGCGAAGATGGCCTGCCGCATGCGGGCGCGGACGTCGTCCGTGATGGCGTCGAAGGCAGCCTGCTCGGGCGCGGGCGGCGGCTCGACGGTGACCTTGGGCTTGCCGGCGAGGCCGACGAGCTGCTCAATGGCGGCGACGACCTTGGCGTTGGCGCGCTGGGCCTCGTCGAGGGCATCGAGGACGAGGGACTCCGGGACTTCCCTGGCGCCGGCCTCGACCATGACTACAGCGTCGCGACTGCCGGCGACGACCAGCTCCATCTGGCTGTTCTCCATCTGCTGGTACGTGGGGTTGACCACCAACTGGCCGTCGACGTAGCCAACACGGCAGCCGGAGATGGGGCCCTCGAATGGGATGGAGGAGATGGAGAGAGCCGCGGACGCGCCCACGATGGAGAGCACATCGGGCGGGTTTTCCTGGTCGGCGGAGAGCACAGTCGCCACGACCTGGACCTCGTTGCGGAAGCCCTTGGGGAAGAGCGGGCGAATGGGGCGGTCGGTCAGGCGGGCGGCAAGGATGCCGTCGGTGCCGGGGCGGCCCTCTCGACGGAAGAAGCTGCCGGGGATGCGCCCGACGGCGTAGAGCCGCTCCTCAAACTCGACGGACAGGGGGAAGAAGTCGATGCCCTCGCGGGCGTTGGGACTCATGCAGGCGGTAACAAGGACGACGGTGTCGCCGAGTCTAAGGGTGACGGAGCCGTCGGCCTGTCCGGCAACCCAGCCGGACTCTATGGTGAGTGTCTTGCCGCCAACATCACATTGAACGGAGTGGCGCATCAGGGAACCTCCTCATTCGTTGCGAGAGGAGGAAGGGGTCGTCCGCGCAGAAGTGGTTAGCGGCGGAGACCGAGGTGGGTCAAGAGAGCACGGTATCTGGGGGGAGCCGTCCTGCCCAAGTAGTTGAGCAACCGCCGGCGCTGCCCGACAAGCTTCAACAGGCCACGACGCGTGTGGTGGTCCTTCTTATGGACCTGGAGGTGGCGGTTCAACTCGTTGATGCGTCCGGTGAGGACAGCAATCTGCACGTCGGTTGAGCCGGTATCCGTCGCGTGGGTCTTGAAGTTGCTGATGATGGCTTGCTTTTGCTCGATGTCCACGTTGCCTCGGGACCTATTCCTCTCTCGTTCTTTCGAAGGCAGTATAGCATGGCGATTCAGGGGTGGGAAGGGGTGCGTCTCAGCTACTCTCCACCCCGCCATGCTGCTATCATCGTAGGGGCACACGACACCATCCTGAAGGAGCGTTCATGGCAGCTGAGATCATCAACGGGAACGAGATTGCGAAGCAGGTGCGCGGCGAGGTCGCAGAGGGCGTGGCGGCGCTGAAGGCGTCGACGGGCGTGGAGCCGGGGCTGGCGGTGGTGCTGGTGGGGGACGACGCCGCGTCGGCCGTGTACGTGCGCAACAAGGGCCGCGCCGCCGAGGAGGCGGGCATTTACTCGGAAACCTACCGGCTGCCGCAGGAAACGGAGCAGGAGGAGATTGTGGAACTGGTGCGGCAATTGAATGCCGACAACCGGTTCCACGGCATTCTTGTGCAGCTTCCCTTGCCACCACAGGTGAACGAGGAGGCGGTGCTGTACACCATCGACCCGGCCAAGGACGTGGACGGGCTGCACCCGTTCAACCTCGGCCGACTGGCGGCGGGGAACCCGACGTTCGTGCCGTGCACGCCGGCGGGGGTGCAGGAGATGCTGGTGCGCACGGGCCACGATCCAGCGGGCAAGCACGTTGTGGTGTGCGGGCGGAGCAACATCGTGGGCAAGCCGGTGTCGCTGCTGCTGCTGCAGAAGGCGGCGGGGGCGAACGCGACGGTGACGGTGTGCCACACGGGTACGCGAGACCTGGGCGCAATCACACGGCAGGGCGACATCCTCATCGCGGCGGCGGGACGGCCGGAGTTCATCACGGCGGACATGGTGAAGGAGGGCGTGGTGGTGGTGGACGTGGGGATCAACCGCGTCGACGACGCTACGCGGGAGCGGGGCTACCGGTTGACGGGGGACGTGGCCTTTGGGCCGGTTTCCGAGGTGGCGTCGGCGATCACGCCGGTGCCTGGGGGCGTCGGGCCGATGACGATTGCGATGCTGTTGAAGAATACGCTGCAGTCGGCGCGGCAGGCGGCGGGGGTGTAGGGGGCTGCGGGGGCGCCCTTCGACAGGAATGGGGCGGACGGAGCGGCGGGAGCGGCGGCTTCCGCAAGGGCCGTTGGGCGCGAGAGGTCTGGATACCGGCATGCGCCGGTATGGGGGCTAGCACGCGTACGAGATGTGTCCCGGGTACTGTGAGTCCTCGGCATTGCGGTACCAGCAGTCGTAGGAGTTGTAGGCTTCCAGATAACGCTGATACGCCTGATTCAACGTGTTGTAGGCGGCATCCGAATATACCGTACATATGCCGATATTTCGATGGCAACCGTGGGCCTGCCGCAGGTCTTGATAGGCGTCTCTGGCGGTGACGTAGGTAGACTTGGCGGCGTTCACGTTGTTTCGGAGGGTGGCGTTAGCCGGTCTGGTGTTCTTGTGGACTTCGATGATGTAGCCGTTTACGGCGGTGTGGGGGACCCAGCAGCCGTCGGGGCCGCTGTTGGCGTCGCCCTGCGGCCAATAGAAGTGGACGCCGCCGCTCACCTTGATGTCCATCACCCGATGCGCGGTGTTGCTGTTACTTGGCTCATCACTCCAGCAAGCGCGGCTCTGAAAGCTGATGGTTGCGCCGATGACGATGTTCTCCGGCTGAAAGTCGTGAAGCCACGTGGCTGTGTCCAGGCAGGTCAACTTCGGCTCCATGCTACCAGTGCAAAGAAGCCCGAGGACCCTCTCCGATTGCTGAGAGAGAATGAGGGGCCTCCGCCGCTCCTCCAGCTGGGCGATCTCTGTGCGGAGGTTGCCCGCCTGCGTCTCCAGCGTCTCGACGGTGCCAGCGGCTTTGGTCAAGGCGGTGTGTTCCGCATCCAAGCCGGCGTACCGGGTGTTGAGGGTCTGATGGGACACCTGCAACTCCTCATAGGACCCCTGTAATTCCTGGTGGGAGCCTTGCAGTGTCTGGTGGGACGCTTGCAGGTCCTGATGGACGACTTGCAACGCTTCATGCCGGGCCCCAAGTTGCCGGTTGGCGTCCGCTAGTTGCTCGTGGGCACTCTTCAAATGGTCGTACTCTTGCGTCAGTACGGTCTTCTCGTGCGCCAAGGTGCGGTTCTCCTCCGAGAGTTCATGCACTTCGATACGCAACCCGTCCCGTTCCGTTCCGACTTGAGCCAAACCCCTGGCGAGGGCGTCGCGCTCCGCAACCAGTGCGTTCCGCTGCTTGGCGAGAGTATCGAAGTCGGCAGCCAAGGCGTTGTGCGTCTCGATGCTGGCCACGAGGTCAGTATTGGACTGCACGAGGGCGCTCCGGGTTTCGCGCAGATCGACGTTGGCCTGGTCGAGTTCCCGGAACAGGTAGCCGGCGGTGAAGCCGAGGAACAGCAGCACGGCGAGGGCGGCGGCAGCAGGGATGGGGATGCGTCTCATGGTGATTGCTCCTGTAATTCATGCGGAGGATGATGGTGCGGCGCCACGGGCGGTGGGGGTGCAGGAGGCATGGCCCTTCGACAGGCTTAGGGCGAACAGGGCGGCGGGCGCTATCGCGCGCCCGTTCATGCTTCGATTTCCCTCAGCACGAACGGCCCCGGCGCGGGTGGCTAGCCGGACGCCACCCAGATGCCGCCGTCCTCCACTTTGACGGGGAAGCGGGGGATGCCGGGGTCGTAGGGGGAGACCTTGACGTAATTGCGGATGTTAAAGGCGATGCTGTGGCCGGCGCAGACGATTTCCTCGCCGTCCAGGAAGCCGGCGTGCAGGGGCCAGCTGGCGTGGGGGCACTCGTTGCTGACGGCGACGACCTCGCCGTCCACGTTGGCGAGGCAGATCTCGTAGCCGTGGGCCTCGGCGCGCATGAGCTCGCCGGGGGGCAAGTCGGACAGGTCGGCGACGCGGACGTAGTCTTCGGCCAAGGCGGCGCTCCTTTGGTGTTGTTTGCCCAAGGATAGCAAATCCTGGAGCTTCCACGCGAGCATCATGGTTGGCGGCGGGGCGGCTGGATTCCGTCCGCCGCCTCCGCAGCAGGGCTTTCGCGGGAATGACGTCGGCGGCGGGGACGGGCATGACAGTTGACGGGGGCTGAGTGGCGCCGCACCATTGGCGCATGGGAAACGGGTGGGCGTGACACATTCTGTGACGTCCCACGCAGGTCATTTTGTAGCTGAAACCGGCACGTAAAGCGAGGAGACGCGGCATGACTCAGGATGCGCATGGAGATGCACATGAGGCGGGCGCCGAGGCTCGCACGGGCAGGCGCGGGGCTACGGGGCTGGTCATCGTGAACACGGGGAACGGCAAGGGCAAGACGACTGCTGCTCTCGGCGTGCTGCTGCGCGCTTGGGGGCGCGGGATGAACGTGCGAATGTTTCAGTTCATCAAGAACACGGGGTCGCGCTACGGCGAGCAGCGGGCGGCGGAGAAGATCGGGCTCGACATCAGCGCGCTGGGCGACGGGTTCACGTGGCTCTCCAAGGACCTGGACCACTCGGGCGAGCTGGCAGCGGAGCAGTGGGCGAACTGCAAGGAGGCTATCCTGCACGGCGGCCACGATGTCGTAGTGATGGACGAGCTCACGTACGCGCTGCAGTTCGGGTGGGTTTCAACGGACGAGCTTATAGATACGCTGAAGCAGCGCCCACCTACGATGCACGTCATCATCACGGGCCGGGACGCTCCGGAGACGCTGGTCGACTATGCCGACCTGGTGACAGAGATGCGGGAGATCAAGCACCCCTTCGCGGAGAAGGGCATCAAGGCGCAGCCGGGGATCGAGTTCTAGCTACGGCGCGCAGCTACCGGCCCTCCCCTTCCCCCTGGATACCGGCTTTCGCCGGTATGGAGAGTGGGGCGGGGCTCGGCAGTAAGGCGGGCGGCTACCAGGTCCGCCCTTACAGGATGTGGAGGAACTGTAGCTAGCCGAGGTCCACGAGGACGTCGTCACCCTCCACCTTGCAGGGGAAGGTTGCGGCCCGTTCTTCCGGCACGCCTGTGCGCTGGCCGTTCTTGACGCTGTAGAAGTGGCTGTGGCCCGGGCACTCGACGCAATCGTCCTCGAGAATGCCCTCGTGGAGGGCCCAGCCCTCGTGCGGGCAGAAATTGTCGAGGGCGTAGAACTCGCCGTCCAGGTTCGCGATCATGACTTCAACGTCGCCCACCTTGGTCATAGCCAGCATTCCCGGCTTGATGGCGGATGCCTGGGCGACTTTCACGTAGTTCTCCGGCATGGAAGACCTCCGATTTTCACATACTGCGGCCCTTACGATAGCAATTGGGGCCACTCCAGTGCAACGGGAATCGGGCTAACTTGGCGATGACGAATACGTTTTCAATAGCAAATGACAGGACGGGAGCCGCCAATGACAGGACGAAAGGGCGGATTCCAGCTTTGAGAGGGGAAAAGGACATGTGTCCAAGTCAAATGAAAATCAAAAGCAATACAAACGCTCTACATCAAAATCAGCTACGGGAGCGTAAAACCATGAGCGCAGGGATAGTTTTCTACATAGGAGCCGCCCTCGTCTTCCTCATAGCGGCCTGCAGCCCTTCCGATGAGGGAAGGCAACCGGAGGGCGCCTCGGCTGCAGCGCCGCCAGAGCCCACGCCGATCACTATCGCGGCGCCGGCTGTCACAGATACGACAGTCGACATCGTAGCACTCGATGCGCCAGTGGTCGAAAACGTCACAGAGGCTGTCACAGTTGAGCCGCAGCTTGACGCCATGGACATTGTCGCAGCCAGGGAAGAGGTGCTGTCGCGTATCTACGAGGAGTCTTTGCCGTCCGTCGTATACGTACGCGTCGTCCACCGCCTCGACCCCGAAGACACACAGTTTGGCCGCGACTCCTTCGGCGGGATTCCCCGCGGACCCCTTGACGAGTACCAGCACGGGGCAGGTTCGGGCTTCGTATGGGACGAGGAGGGGCACATCCTCACGAACTGGCACGTGGTCGAGGGCTCCGACAGTGTGAGCGTCGCCTTCCACGACGGCCAAGAGTACGACGCGGAGTTCCTGGGCGGAGACCCGGACTCAGACCTCGCCATCCTGAGGATAGACCCGACGCTCCGGGACTTGGAGCCGCTGCCGCGCGGCGACCTGGACGGTCTCCGCGTGGGGCAGCTAGCGCTGGCCATCGGCAGCCCGTTTGGGCAGGACTTCACGCTGACCAGCGGCATCGTGAGCGCTCTTGGGCGGACGATACGCAGCGGGAGCGGCCCGTACTCCATTCCGCTGGTGGTCCAGACCGACGCGCCCATCAACCCCGGCAACTCCGGCGGGCCGCTGCTGGACCGGCTTGGACAGGTGATCGGCATCAACACGCAGATCATCAGCAACTCCGGGTCCAATTCCGGCGTGGGCTTCGCGGTGCCAGTTGATATCGCGGAGCAGGTCGTACCCGACCTGATCGAGCACGGCAAGTACGAGTACGCCTGGCTGGGCATCAGCGGGGCGACGCTGACTTCCGACGCGGTCGAATACATCGGGCTGCCCGAGGGCACACGGGGGGTGCTCGTCATCAGGGCGATCGAGGACGGGCCTGCGAGTGAGGCCGGCATTGAGGGCGGCGACGAAGAGGTCACGCTCGAAGGCGAGGACCTGACGATTGGGGGCGACGTCATCACAGGCATAAACGGCGAGGAAATCCGGGAGATGCACGACCTGATCTCCTATCTGGTGGAGAACTCCCGGCCGGGCGACGAGATCACGCTGGACATCGTGCGTGACGACGGGGAGACGGTGACCCTTACGGTCACCCTCGGCACTCGCCCGGAGAACTAGCAAATCCGGCACCCCACCTCAAGGGAGGGCTGTTCCAGGGGGGCAGCCCTCCTTTCCTTATAACGACAAGGCAATGGCGGGCCAACCATACTACGCAATGGAACCAACATGTCCCAAACTGTGTCTTTTTCTATGAGGGGGCCACGGGACAAGCACAGCCCCAAGGCTGAAAATCACCCGACGAGGTGACGTGATGAACCGCAATGTCAGAACATTCTTGCTCGCTACCGCAGTGGCGCTTCTGCTGTTGGCGGCGGCGTGCGGCGGCGGGCCGGCAACCAACCCGACGGCCACCGTGACCGCCGAGGTGACCTCCGGCAAGGAGCCGAATGCGTCCGTCCGCGGCACCGTGACGTACAGGGAGCGCATCCCGCTGACGCCGGGCGCGTGGCTGGAGGTCGATCTGCGGGACACGTCGCTGCAGGACGTTGCATCCGTGCTTATCGCCAGGCAGACCATCGAGGACCCGGGGCAGGTGCCGATCGCCTTCGAGGTCGAGTACAACCGGGACGACATCGACGACCGCAACACGTATTCCGTGGAGGTGCGGATCATCGAGGCCGACGGGCGGCTGGCGTTCACCAACGACACGGCCTACGACGTCATCACGCGCGGCAACCCGGACCGCGTTGACATTCCGCTGGTGCTGGTGCAGCCGCCGCCGGACCTTGCCGCGCAGGTCGATGGCGACCACCGCACGTGGGTGGAGCGGCCGCCGCAGGTCATCCGCGCCTACCACTTCCAGGAGTTTGGTGACAGCTACGTCCGCATCGAGTTCTACCAGTCCACGGTGGAGAACTGCTCCCGCCCCGGCAGCCAGGGCCTGGAGGTCAGGGGAAGGGAGATCGCGGCGACGCTGACGCTGCAGCAACCGCCCGACGTGCCGTGGGACACGGGCTGCGCGGCGGAGTTCGTGGAGCTGGACACCATCGAGTACATCTCCGGCGGGCTCGCGCCCGGCGAGCCGTACACAATCACGGTGAACGGCGAGGCTGTCAGCACATTCACCCTTCCGGACGAGCGGTTGGGGAATACGGTCATCGCGGAGTCGCCCGTGCAGCGCGTCGAGGTGATGGAGATGGAGAGCAATCCCGTCCAGTTCGCGCTGCAGGTGGTCTCCGGCAGGCCGTCAGGAAGCTGCACGCAGCACAACGGATACGAGATCGTACGGAGGAACGACAACACCATCAACGTGCGCATCACACATCACCAGGTCGCCGACCGGGACGCGATGTGCACCGCGGACTTCCCCATCGAGGAGACGGTCGTGCTGCTGGGGACGTTCGAGGCGGGCGTGGAATACACGGTCACGGTGAACGGCGAGCCGCTGTCTGAGTACGGCGGGCCGGCCAAGGTGGTTGTGGGCAAGTAGCGCAAGCGGAGTCGCTAAACTGAGTCGACAAGGGAGGGCTGCCTACAGGGGCAGCCCTTTGTCTTTCTCCTTCCCGCGGCTCGGCGCCTGACATGGGCAGGCTTCAAGCACAGGGTCACGCGGAGCGGCCGGTGGAATCGGCGTCCGCGGGTGGGAGGAAGCGGAGCTCTGCGCGCAGGCGGTCCACCAACGCTTCCACCTCAGCGCCGTCGGTCCTGTAGCGGTACAGTGAGTGGCGCAGGGCTTCAAGCGCCCCCTCCAGCTCCGGCCAGACCACCTCCGCAACGCCCAGCCGCTTGAGCCGCTCGCCCTCCTCGCGCTGACGGACCAGGGTCACCGTGTCAAGGCCGGGGTTCATGGCGAGGGCGTTGTGCGTCGTGAGCCACGTCGCAACCGGGTCGGTGACGCAGACCACGAGGAGCCGGGCGTAGCGCACGCTGGCAGCCTCCAGCACGCGCTCGTTGTGGCTGTCGCCGTGGAGGACAGTCATGCCGCGCTCCCGCCACTGGCGGAGGATGTTGGGGTCGAGGTCTATGGCGATGAATGGAACGTGATGCTCATTGAGAACCTCCGCCACCAGCGTGCCGACGCGTCCGAGGCCGCATACGACGGCGTGGCCCCGCATGTGGTGGATGCGGGTCTCGAACTCGGGGCGGCCGAGGCGGTAGGGACGGAAGGACCTGTAACGGGAGCTCACCGCCGCCAGCGCAGCGGCGCCGCCCGACATAACGCCCGGGGTCAGCGCCATTGTGATCACGGCGGATACGATGACCAGCGAGAAGAGCTCATCCCCAACGATGTCGAACTGCAGCGCGGTGGCAGCCAGAAGGAAGCTGAACTCTCCGATCTGCATCATTCCAAAGCCTACCAGAAACGCGGTATGCGGCAGGTAGCCGAACGCTCGGCCAATGACCGTCGTGACGCCGAACTTTCCCACCAACACCACAGCGACGATGGCCAGCACGGGCACGGGGTCCTGCATGATGTACGCCGGGTCTGTGAGCATGCCCAGAGACACGAAGAACAAGGCGGCGAAGGTGTCGCGGAGCGGGGTGATCTCGGCCAGGGCGCGGTGGCCGAAATCGGACTCGCTGAGCAGGACACCGGCCACGAAGGCGCCGAGGGCGGCCGAGAGGCCGGCGATGCTGGTGAGGCCAGCGGTTGTGAAGGAGATGGCCACCAGGGAGAGGATGAAAATCTCGCGGGAGCCAAGCTGCGTGACGCGGTGGAGGAGCCACGTCAGCACGCGGCCGCCGAGGAGGGCCATGCCGCCAAGAACGGCGGCCGCCTTCAGCAGGCCGATCGCGAGCTCGGTGAGGAGGCCGCCGCCCTCGCCGCCGAGGGCGGGCAGGATGGCGATCATCGGGATGAAGGCGAGGTCCTGCACGAGGAGCATTCCCGTGAGGATGCGGCCGTGAAGGCTGAGGAGCTCGCCGCGGTCGTTCAGGGTCTTCAGGACGACCATCGTGCTGCTGAGGGAGATGGCAAAGGCCAGCGTGAGGGCGCTGGCGACGTCGAGGTCGAGGAGGAGGCCGACGCCGTAGCCGATGGCACCCATGCACGCGACCTGCGCAAGGGTGCCGAAGACGGCGATGTTGCGGAGCTTCACCACGTCGCGGAAGGAGACCTCGACGCCGACGGCGAAGAGCAGGAGGATGACGCCGAACTCGGCCAGGGACTCCACCGTCTCCTGGTTGCCGATCACCTCGAGAACGTGCGGCCCGATGATCATGCCGGCGGCCAGGTAGCCGACGATGACGGGCAGGCGGAGCAGCCGCGCGGCCAGGGAGCCGGCGAAGGCGGCTGCGAAGATGATGACGATATCCCAAAAGAGGGAAAGCTCGTGGGGCATGCGCTATTCCTCCGCTACGGGAACAGAAGGGCCATCAGAGGGACGCCGGAAAGCTGCCATGGTAGAGGACGGGACATGGCGCGGCAAGGAAGGGGCCGTCAGGGGCGGCGCTACGCCGTCCGCGCCGCCCGCATGCGGTCGAGGCGGCCCCTGATGCCCGTCTCCGGCAAGAGCATGCCGTTGATGAAGAGGATGATGTTCAAGGGCGCAACGATGGCCAGGCCGATGAAGAGCGACCCCGTGCCCTCCTGCATCAGCCCTACGAACAACGGTCCCCACATCGCGCTGAAAGGGAAGATCGTGCGGATGAGCCCCTGTCCCACAGCGACTTCCCGGTGCGCCAGCCTGAGGTCCATGGGGATTGTGAAGAGGATTGGGGCGACCCCCATCGCGAAGGCCCCGATGATGAAGAGGATGAGCGCCGCGACGGGCACGCTCGGAGCCTGCAGCAAGAGGGTGTATGCGATGGGCAGCACGATGCCGGGGACCAGGACAAATGGCTTTCGCCGGCCCACCCACTGGGACAGGGGGCCCGTCGACAGCGTGCCGACAATGCCGCCGACGGGGAAGGCGCTCATCAGCAGCCCCGCCGTTTCCAGCGAGATGTCCAGCCTGTCTATGGCGTAGGTGGGGTAGAAGGTGAGGAAGGAGCCAAAGCACACCGCGACACCAATCTGGGCGCTTGCCACGACCCACAGCACCTTGTTACGGCGAAGGACGCCCGCCGGGTTGGCCTCGTGACGGGGTGCGCCGCCGGTCTCGGTGCGGGTCCCGCGTTCTCGCCCCATGAACACCCACGACCCGACAATGAGGACCATCAGGGCGCCGACGAGGAGGTAGTAGCTGCGCCAGCTGTCGAGCAACAGGACGATGGCGGGCGTCGCGGCCAACGCCACCACCTGGCTGGTGGAACGGCTGCCGTAGTCCAGGCTGTTCACCGTGGCGTACAGGCGCGGCCGGAACCACTGCTGGATGAGCATGACCTGAATCTGGATACGCACCGCGGACGACATGACGAAGCCAAGCCTGCCGAGCACCAGCACAAGGGCGCCCGGAGAGAACGCCTGCAGCATGGTGAAGCCCGCCATGCCCAGGCCGCTGAGCAGGGTAACCAGCTTGGGGCTGTAGCGCGTCAGCCAGATGCTGGCCGGCAGCGCCATGAGGCCGAAGCCCATGAAGCCGGCCGTGCCGAGCAGCCCCGCCTGCGTCGGCGACAGGCCCAGCTCTTCCCTCCAGACGGGGATGAGGACGCCCAGGGAGAAGAAGACCAAGTTGTTAACGTGGTCCATGGACCACAGGTGGAGCATGACCACCCAGGCGTACCGGGGTTGACCGGCGTTGTATGCGAAGTTCGGCGACGCGCTCAATGGAGGGTCCTCGGCGGCAAGAATCGAGTACTGCCTTCCATTGTACGACAGGGGCGGCCGAGGGCTCCCGCCTGCACCCTGCTAAGCCGCTGCTGCCAGCGCGCTGGGTTCCGGGGCGCCGGGGTGACCGGGCGCGCCGTAGAGCGAACACCCGGCGCACGTCGAGCCGACGCCGCACGGCGTGGAGCCGGTGGCTGCGGCAGCTTGCGGGGCCGCTTTGGACGGCTGCCGCTCGCCAAAGAGGTCGAGCCGGATCTGCCGTGCCGTAGGGGGCCGCTGGCCGGGAAAGGCCAGGAAGGCCCATGCGCGCTTCCGCACAACGCCCATCGCCTGCAGGTCCCGCCACGTGTCGATGGTGTGCTCCCGGCGCGTCTTCAGGATCCGGTCCGTCGAGGTGGGACCGACGCCCGGGACGCGGAGCAGCTGCTCGCGGGTGGCGGTGTTGACGTCGACGGGAAAGGAGTCGGCGTTCTCCACGGCGATGGCGGTCTTGGGGTCGCGGTGCAGGTCCAGATACCCGGCGCCGTCGAATGCCTGGGAGATCTCCTGATTGGAGAAGTTGTAGATGCGCTTCAGCCAGTCCATCTGGTAGAGGCGGTGCTCCCTGGCCATGGGGACGC
Source organism: Chloroflexota bacterium (assembly GCA_026713825.1). NCBI lineage: Bacteria > Bacillati > Chloroflexota > Chloroflexota bacterium. Next base: position 18,535 of record JAPONS010000012.1, read on the forward strand.
CGGGGTGCTCCTCCAGCGGGGTGTAGCGCACGGGCCGGAAGGCCGAGTAGTAGACACGCTTCAGGTCCAGCTCGCCGTAGAGCTGGTCGATGCGCTGGAAGATGTCTCGGTCGGACTCGTTGGCGGCGCCGACCACCAGCTGCGTCGCCTGGCCGACGGTCCCGCCAGTGGACTCGCGGTTCATCTGGTGGACCCACCGCATCGGGTCCAGGATGTCGCGCTCCAGGTCTTTCATGGTGCTGAGGCGGCGCATCATCTCCGCCGTAGGGGTCTCCAAGTTCACCGAGAGCCGTGTGCCCAGCCGGTGCGCCGCCTCCACCAGCTCCCGGTCCGCTCCGGGCATCACCTTCATGTGGATGTAGCCCGTGAAGCCGTGCTTCTTGCGGATGACCTCCACCACGTTGATCAGCCGCTGCGTGGTCTTGGAGGCCGTGCCGGCGATGCCGGAGCTGAGGAAGAGGCCATCGACGGCGTGGCGCTGCCGCAGTTCCATGAAGGCGTTGGCCAGCTCGTCCACCGTGAAGGCGTAGCGCTTACGGGGCACCCAATGGCTGTTGGGGCAGTAGAAGCAGTCCATCTTGCAGAAATCGGTGAACATAACGCGCATGAGGTTGATGAACTTGCCGTTGGGCATGGCGGCGCGGTAGACGCCTGGCACAGGGTTGCGCGCGGGGGTACGGCGAGGCGTCCGCGGCCCGGCGTGCATCGGGTTGGGCGACGGGACGTCGTTGCGGGACGACAGGATATCGTCGCTGGCCATGCCGCCCAAAATGCTCAGCTTCTCAAAAGTGTCGGGCCTGTGCTTCACGAGCATAGCGTTCCTCCGGTGTTAGTAATTGGAACATATGTTCCATAATAAGACGGGTTTGTCAAGAGGCATGCAGCCGGCCCTCGGATGCGGCTGCGTGATTCGAGGCCGGACCCTTCACGCCGGGCGGCACTGTTACGGTGAGCGTTGGATACAAGACGGATAAATTTTATTCGTCTCAGGGATAATACTGGGCTGCACAGTAACGGTTTTGCGAATATTGGAATGTGCGTGAATCGTCGTAGGTTGGGGAAAATTAGACGCTAAGCAAAAAGAATACCAAGAGTATCGGCGATATTACACACAGTTTTTGGCTTCTACTGTTGGGAATATGACGAAATCGGTTGCACAGACGGTTTGACAGGCCCCGCACCCGACAATAGCATCGCCTTATCACCGGCAAAACTTTGAGGGCCGCTTCATAGCGTCCCTTACGCCTGTATAACGGTTAGCAGCTATGTCCAGAAAAATCGCACTCTACCAGAACGAATGGATCGCACCGGGGCTGGCGCTCGCCGACCTGGGTCTACTCAATCGCGTTCCCTGAACCGCTTGCCACTCGTCTGATTCTCTTTTCCCCTCAACTTGAAACCTTGGGAGTGTAGTATGCGTATTGTCTTGAAATCCAAGATCCACCGCGGCTACGTCACCAGCACCGGGCTGGACTACGTCGGCAGCGTTGAGATCGACCGGGCGCTGATGCAGAAGTGCGACCTGTGGGAGTACGAGCAGGTCGTCATCTGCAACGTCAACAACGGCAACCGATGGGAGACCTACGTCCTGCCCGCCGAATACGGCTCCGGCACCATCGCCGTGCAGGGACCGGGAGCGCGGCTCTGCGAACCCGGCGACATCGTCGTCATCCTGGCGTACGAGGTCACGGACCAGCCCATTGAGCCCAAGCAAATCCTGGTCGACGAGAACAACCGCTTCACCGACTACCTCAGGACGAAGTATGAGCAGCCGGTATAACGAAGCCGAAACCGAGCGGTTCTACGACGAGGAAGACGCCATCTACCGCTCGTTCTGGGACTCAGAGGGCAGCCTGCACTGGGGCTACTTTGACGAGACCACCGGCGGGGACTTCATGCGGGCCTCTGCCCGGCTGGACGAGGTCATGGCGGCAAAGGGCCGCATTGACGCGAGATCCCGCGTGCTGGACCTGGGCAGCGGCAATGGTGTCACGTCGCAGTGGCTGGCCACAACGTACGGCTGTCACGTCACCGGCATCGACCTGAGCGGCGTCCGCGTCAACAACGCACGGGAGATGGCCGCGCAGCAGCCGGAAGAGCTGCGGCGCCTCCTGCGCTTCGAGCACGGCTCCGCGACGGAGCTTCCCTTCGCGGACGGCGAGTTCACGCACGTCTGGAGCCAGGCCACCATCTACCACGTGCCAGACAAGGAGAAGGCCCTGCAGGAGTCCCGCCGGGTGTTGCAGGACGGCGGCCTGCTGGTGCTGGACGACCTGCTGAAGCCCAAGCCTGTGGTGAGCGAGCAGTCGCGCCAGTACGTCTATGACCGCTTGCTTTTCGACACGCCCTTCAGCTTCACGGGCTACCAGGACTACCTGAAGGAGATCGGCTTCACCATAGTTGAGGCGGAGGACCTTTCAGGGTACCTGAGGCAGAGCTACCAGCACCTGGGCGCCAAGGCCCGTTACCACGCACGGGGGGAGCTTGAGGAGAAGCTGACGGCGTTGAACTTCGCGTACGGGAAAATGGTGGAGGCAGTAGAGCGCGACGAGCTCGGCTGGGGGCTGTATATCGCGCAGGCGAGCTAGTCCGTGCGGTTAGGGTGACATAACGAGACAGCCCATGGAGGACCAAGCAATGACCAGTCAAAACAGGGTGCAATGGATCTACTCGTCCAAGGACATCAATGAGCTTCAGGAGCGATACGACTACTGGGCGGCAGAGTACGACTCGGACCTGGGCCGCGATTTCGGGTGGTTTGCCCCGCAGTTGGCCGCAGAAGTCCTCCAGAGGTACGTGCCGACCACAGCGCGCATCCTCGACGCCGGGGCGGGCACGGGCCTGGTCGGCAAGGCGCTCAAGGAGCTGGGGTACGGCTCCATCGTCGCCATGGACCTCTCCACAGGCATGCTGGAGATTGCAAAGAAGACCGAGGCATACGAAAGCTTCGACCAGATGGTGCTCGGTGAAACGCTGGGCTATGAGACCGACAGCTTCGACGCGGTAATCAGCGTTGGCGTGTTCACGGTCGGACACGTACCCGCCGGCGGCCTCGACGAGTTGGTACGGGTCACCAAGCCCGGCGGCTATATTGTCTACTCGCTGCGGCCAGACGTGTACGAGGAGAACGGCTTCAGGGAGAAGCACGCAGAGCTTGAAGCCGCCGGCAAACTTTCAATTGTGGAAGCTACAGAGCCTGTACACGTGCTGCCCATCGGGGAGCCAGAGGTGGAGCACCAGGTCTGGGTGCTCAGGATCAGCTAGTCGAACGAGGAAAGGGAGGCCGGTCATGGCACAGCAGAACAAGGTGCAGTGGGTCTACGAGGCAAAGGACAACGATGAGCTTGAGGCACGCTACGACGAATGGGCGTCGGAGTATGACGCTGACGTCATCGACGACTTCGGCTACTTTGGGCCGCAGCGGGGCGCGGATATCTTCGAACGCTTTGTGCCAACGAGCGCACGGGTCCTCGACGCCGGGGCGGGCACGGGGCTGGTGGGCGCGGTGTTGAAGGAGAAGGGCTACGGCACCATCGTGGCCATGGACCTCTCCACCGGAATGCTGGAAGAGGCCAGGAAGACCGGCGCCTACCAAGGCTTCGATCGCATGGTGCGGGGCGAGACGCTGGGCTACGAGACGGCGAGCTTCGACTCGACAATCAGCATCGGGACGTTCTCGCTGGGACACGCCCCGGCGAGCGGCCTGGACGAGCTGGTGCGCGTCACCAAGCCGGGCGGCCACATCGTCTACTCCGTCCGCGCCGACGTGTACGTTGAAAACGGCTTCCAGGCGAAGCACGAGGAGCTGGTGGCTGCCGGCAAAATCACCATCGTGGACGGGACGGAGCCGGAGCACCTGCTGCCCAAGGGCGAGCCGGAGCTGGAGCACCGATTCTGGGTGCTGAGGGTCAACTAGACCGACAGCGCAACAGCAAGAGCCACTGGAAGGGCCCGGCGCATCGCCGGGCTCCTTTGCGAGCATTGGGTTTCAGCTTGCCACGCGCGCCTCGATGCTGCTACCGTTCCGCTGCGACCCGTGCTCACTTCACGTGGCATGGCGTACGGACATCGCTTGGAGGCAGCAATGGGCAGAAGGCAGACCATCCACATTCCCGGCGTGGCGCACAACGCGCCAATTCCCTTCGGCGCCCGGGTGGGCAACATCGTGTACAGCTCTGGGATCCAGGGCATCAACGCCGACGACGGCCAGCTGAGCGAGGACGTCAACGAGCAGGCGCGGCAGTGCTTCCGCAACCTGCGGACGTTCCTGGAGCACGCGGGCGCGACGACGGACGACGTCGTGCGGCTGACGTGCTACCTACAGGACTTGGCCGACCGGCCGTCGATCAACGGGCCGTGGCTGGAGATGTTCCCGGACGAGGACGACCGGCCTGCGCGGCACACGAGCCAGTACAACCCGCCGCCGGGGGGCATGAAGGTGCAGATTGAGGTTGTTGCGGTGGTGGAGGGGTAGGGGCGCGCGCCGTTCAATCTGAGCCTGTAGAAGCGCGCTTGCCTGTCCTCCGGCAAAGCCAGAACGCACGGCGGGGTTGTGGGCGACAGAGGCAGAAGCGAGTATGGAGCTTCACAGAGGCCAATTCCTTAGGGCGTTTGGTGCATCACTCGTCACCGGTATGGGGGTCGTGCTGGATTTCACTGTTCTCAACAACTACGCAGTTTGGATTCCTATCCTTGTGGCTGTGCTCACAATTGGCGTGCCGCCCTTTTGTGCCGGTTGGCTGTCGTCCAATAGGAGGTATGCTGCGCTCTTCCCTGTGACCGTCTTCGGTAGCCTTGTCGTGGCGACGGCAATCGGCGGTCCCATCAGCACGGACTCGGATACCGTAGGATTCATCGCGATGCTTAGCGCAATCTACGGCGGTCTGGCAGCCGCAATGTACTTTGTTGGATGGTTGCTGGCCGACACCTTCTTGAGACGGCGGTACGGAGGCTGATGAGTAAATCCGGCTCTTGAGGACCCTGAGGCCAAACACAAAGGAGGAGACATGAAGGCGGTACAGGTATCGGTTGCGGGTGGGCCGGAGGTGCTGAAGTACGTGGATGTACCGGACCCGGAGCCGGGCGAGGGCGAGGCGCTTGTCGAGCTGAACGCCGTCGGCGTGAACTACATGGATGTTTATGTGCGCTCCGGCGCGAACAACCCGACGTTGCCGATCATCCCCGGCGGCGAGGGCGCGGGCGTGGTTGTGCGCGTGGGGCCGGGGGTGACGGAGGTGTCGGTAGGCGACCGCGTCGCCTACACCGGCGCTGGGCGATCGTATGCCGAGAGGGTTGTTGTGCCGGCGTGGCGGCTGATCAGGGTGCCGGACGACATGGACATCGAGATGGGCGCGGCGGGGATGCTGCAAGGGATGACGGCGCACTACCTCTCGAACTCCACGTACCCGCTCAAGGAGGGCGACACGGCGCTGGTGCACTCGGGCGCGGGAGGCGTCGGCCTGCTGCTCATCCAGATGGCGAAGATGCGCGGCGCAACGGTCATCACCACGGTCTCCACCGGCGAGAAGGCGGAGCTGGCAAAGGGCGCGGGCGCGGACCACGTCATCCTGTACACCCAGCAGGACTTTGCGGAAGAGGTGGAGAGCATCACGGAGGGCAAGGGCGTACAGGTGGTGTACGACGCGGTGGGCGCAGACACCTTCGAGAAGGGCCTGGCGTGCCTAGCGCAGCGGGGCCTGATGGCGCTGTACGGACAGGCCAGCGGCCCGGTGCCGACGGTGACGCTGTCCACGCTGAACCCCAAGTCGCTCTTTCTCACTCGGCCGGGGCTGTTTTCCTACACAGCGACCCGTGAGGAACTCGAAATGCGCGCGGGCGAGGTGCTGGGCTGGGTGCAGTCGGGCAAGCTCGACGTCAGGGTGCATGGGCGCTTTGCGCTGTCGGACGCGGCTGAGGCGCACCGGCAGTTGCAGGGGCGGCTGACGACGGGGAAGCTGCTGTTGATTCCGTAAAGGAATGTCAAGTATTGCGATTCTGTCCTAGCGTGCGCGCGTGGAGTGGAGTACACTCGCGGGCAAGTTTGGGATACACGTCAGGGTCGTTGGAAAGCGGATAGACTCACGAGGAGGCTCAGGAATGCTGACCACGCAAGAGACGGAATACCTCTGCAGAGTGGGGCCCGGCACGCCAATGGGCAACCTGATGCGGCGCTACTGGCACCCGGTGCTGCTTTCAAAGGAGCTGCCGGAGGCGGACGGCGCGCCGCTACGGTCGCGGATCCTGGGGGAGGACCTTGTCGCGTACCGTGACTCGAACGGCGACGTGGGGCTGCTGGACAACTTCTGCCCGCACCGCAGGGCGAGCCTGTTCTTCGGACGGAACGAGGAGGCCGGGCTGCGCTGCGTCTACCACGGCTGGAAGTTCGACACGACGGGCGCTTGCGTCGACATGCCGTCGGAGCCGGCGGAGAGCAACTTCAAGGACAAGGTGAAGATCAAGGCCTACCCGGTGAAGGAAGCGGGCGGGCTGATCTGGGCGTACATGGGGCCACCGGAGCTTGAGCCGCCTCTGCCCTTGCTGGAGTACAACACCCTTCCGCTGGACCACGTCTCCGTGTCAAAGCTGCGCTACGAGTCCAACTACGTGCAGGTCATCGAGGGGGACATCGACACGGTGCACGCTTCGCTGCTGCACAGCCGGTTGTCCTCGCTGGCGGACGCCCCGACGGCGACGACGCTGGCGGGCAAGTACCAGTTCCCGGACCGGGCTCCCAAGTTCTTCGTCGAGGACACGGACGGCGGCATCCTCATCGGCGCGCGGCGGCGCGCGGAAGAGGACAGCTACTACTGGCGGATCTCGCGCTGGCTCTTCCCGTATTTCACAATGATCCCACGGGAGCCGCACGGCCACGTTCAGGGCGGCGCCATGGTGCCGATCGACGACGAGAACTGCTGGTTTGTGCACATCCGCTGGAACCCGTACGCGCCACTGACCGAGGACCAGCGATTTGAGACCTTCTTCGACAAGTACATCATGGACGACGGCTCCTGGCTCGCAATCGGCAACCGCCGGAATGACTACCTCATCGACCGGGAGAAGCAGCGGACGGAGTCGTACACGGGCATCGAGTTCGTGCGGGCGCAGGACTCGGCGATGACCGACTGCATGGGCACCATCGCCGACCGTTCCAAGGAGCACCTGGCGACGACGGACATGGCGATCATCCGCATGCGCCGCAGTCTGATTCGGGCGGCGCGGGCGCTGGAAGACGGCATCGAGCCGCACCAGCCGCACCACCCCGAGTCGTACAAAGTGCGCTCCGGCGGCTGCGTGCTGCCGAGGGATGTATACTTCACCAAGGACTCCGAGGTGTGGAACGACATAACCGTGAAGTAGGCAACTACTGATTGGCTGTTGAGAGCCCCACGGCTCACCTCACGGAGGGTCGTGGGGCTCATTGTGTGCACGGATAACCGGCGCACCCAGCCTCCAACAGAGGACCGATGGCAGAGGAGAATACAGGGACGGAAGCGGGTCGCGCAATGCAGTCGTGGCAGGGCAGGCTGCCCTTCTTCTACGGCTGGATCATCGTCGCCATCGCCTTCATGATGAGCTTCATGACGGCGGGCGTCGGCTGGTCGACAAGCGTCATCGCGGTGCCGATGCGCGAGGACCTGGGCTGGAGCCTCTCTTCCATCTACATCGGCCTTACGCTGCGGGGCCTCGTCGGCGCAGGCGGCATGTTCCTGCTGGGGCGGTTCGCCGACCTCAAGCACGGGGCGCGATCCCTGGCCATCGTCAGCGGCGGGCTGTCGGCGGTGACGTTGATCTCTATCTCGCAGGTGGAGTCGCACTGGGAATTCCTGCTGCTCTATGGCGTCCTCGGCGGGATAACGCAGGCGGGGACGGGCTTCCTCATCCTGTCGGCCGTGGTGCCGCGCTGGTTCTTCCGCAGGCGGGGCCGAGCCGTGGCGTTCGCGACGATGGGTTCGGGCGCGGCCGCTTTCATTCTGCCGCCGGTGATGGCGTTCATCTTTGAATACGTAGGCTGGCGGGGCACATGGGTGGCGTTGGGGTCCATGACGGCGGTGTTCACCATGCTGCCCGCTTTCCTTGTCTGGAGGCAGCCCGAGGACATCGGGCTGGTGCCGGACGGGAAAATCGAGCCCATCCCGGCGAACCGGGCCGCGGCGGTGCAGCACGTGCGAAACTACACCATGTCGGAGGCGGTGCGGTCGTCGGTCATGTGGGTGCTGGTACTGGCGGTGGCCGCAGCGAGCCTCTCGCCGAACGGGGTGCCGGCCTCGCTGGTGCCCATGTACATCGACAAGGGGCACACCACGCAGGTGGCGGCGTGGGGATTCAGCATCTACGGGCTGTTCAGCATGCTGGCCCGATTCTTCTGGGGCTTTCTTGCGGAACGCCACCACATCCGGACGGTTACAATCGGCATTGGCGTGTTCACGGGGCTTGTCATGCCGCTGTTGATCTTCCTGGCCGGGTACCCTGCGCTGCTGTATTCCGCGCTGGCGGGCTTCGGCATTGGCGGGTTCATAGGAACGCAAATGCTGGTGTGGCCGGCGTACTTCGGGCGGACGCACCTGGGCGCGATCGTGGGCGTCAGCAGGCCTTTTGCGACGGTGGTGAACGCGTCGGGGCCGCTGCTCATGGCGCAGAGCTTCGACCGCACGGGCAGCTACAGTTTCGGCCTGTGGTGCATGGGGGTCTCGTGGCTGCTGTGCGCCGCCGCGATGGTCCTGGCGCGGCCGATGCGGCAGGTGGACCCGTCGCAGCAGGCGGCAAGGGCGCAGGAGGCTGGGTAGGGACACCCCCATCCCAACCTTCCCCCTCAAGGGGGAAGGAGTTCTCAGGGCGAACAGCACGACGGGCTTGGCGTCAGAGCGGTGCAACCGGGGGAGAGCGCATATGGCGGAGCAGCATACAAGCGAGCGACCACAGTCGTGGCCGGCCAGGCTGCCGTTCTTCTATGGCTGGGTGATTGTGGTCATCTCCTTCGTGATGGGATTCATCACGGCCGGGGCTTTCTGGGCGACCAGCGTCATCGCGGTCCCCATGCGCGACGACCTGGGCTGGAGCCTCTCGTCCATCTACGTTGGCCTGACGATTCGCATGCTGGTGGGGGCGGGAAGCATGTTCGTGCTGGGGAGGTTCGCCGACCTCAAGCACGGCGCGAGGACGCTCGCCGTCGTCAGCGGGGTGCTGGCGTCGGTTTCTCTGGTGGCGGTGGCCTACGTCAATTCGCACTGGCAGTTCCTTGCCCTTTACGGTGTGTTGGGTGGCTTCTCTGTGGCCGGAGCGGGATTCCTCATCCTGTCCGCTGTGGTGCCGCGCTGGTTCTTCAGGAAGCGCGGCCGGGCCATGGCATTCGCGACGATGGGGTCAGGCGCGGCGGCGTTCGTGTTGCCGCCGCTGTTTGCCCTTGTCCTCGAAGCGGTGGGCTGGCGCGGAACGTGGGCGTTCCTGGGCGTGCTGACCGGGGTTTTCACCATCCTTCCCTCGTTTCTGATATGGCGGCAGCCGGAGGACGTCGGACTGGAGCCGGACGGGGGCATCGAGCCCATCCCGGCGAACCGGGCCTCTGCGGTGCAGCACGTCCGCAACTACACCCTGCGGGAGGCTGTGCGGACGCCTGTCATGTGGATACTGGTCTTTGCGCTGGCGTCTGCGAGCCTGTCCCCCAACGGAGTGCCCTCCACGCTGGTACCCATGTTCATCGAGAAGGGGCACTCGACGCAGGCGGCGGCGCTGGGCTTCAGCATCTACGGCCTCTTCAGCATGCTGGCGCGCTTCTTCTGGGGTTTTCTGGCGGAGCGCTACCACATCCGCACGGTGATAATCTTCATCGGCCTGTTCTCCGCGGTGGCGATGCCGATGCTCATCTTCATGGAGGGCAACGTCGCGCTGCTCTACGCAGCGCTGGCGGGCTTCGGCATCGGCGGACTCATCGGCACGAATTCGCTTGTGTGGCCGGCGTACTTTGGGCGGAGCCACCTTGGCGCGATCGTGGGCGTCAGCCGGCCCTTTGAGACAGCGGTCATGGCTTCCGGGCCGCTGCTGATGGCGCAGAGCTTCGACCGGACCGGCGGATACACGCTCGGCCTGTGGCTCATGGGAGTCTCGTGGTTGATGTGCGTGGGCGCGATGCTGCTGGCGCGGACTCCGCGGCAGGAAGCGCCGTCGACGGATGCGGTGAGGCCGCAGGAGGCGGGGGAGGGGGCGCCGCGCGACTCCAAGGGCTACGCAAAGTCATAGGCGCGCATGGGGACCGACCTGGGAGCCTCTGCATCGCTGTGGACAAGAAGGCGCACTTTCTCCGTCGTTTCCCTGCTGAACGTGCGCTCACCGCACCGGCGGCACACCACGGCGGGAACACCGTTCACAAGCGCGTACTCGCCGTCCACCTTGAAGACGGAATCGACCGTCTCATCCCGGCATTCGCCTGAGCCGCAAACGGTGCAGTGAAACATGGTCATCTCCTCTGGGTGTGCCCCCACCATTCATCCGAATCTGGCTCATAGAGCGTGACGATCTTGACGAGTGGCGTATCCGCCAAGGATACCTGGAGATGAAGCGGACGCCCCATCAAGGTAAATCCAAGTATCAACATGCTCGGGCCGTACTTGTCATCCAAGTATTCCTCGACGATGACCGCCTCTGCTCCCGTTTCCTTAATCTCCTCTTCGCTGACGTTCCGTTCAACTGCGCGGATGAACGCATGCTCCGAAAACTCAAATGCCCCGGCGGCTAGTTGTGCCCGGACGTCATTCAGAGTCTTCACGGACTTACGATGACGCGTGACCCGATTGCTGTCAATTCGTTGATGCCATAACAGTCATTGCCCTACCCCTCCCCCACCCGGAACGCCTCCAGCGCCGTCTTTCCGAAGGCCCACTCGCGCTCCTCATCGGTCTTGAAGACCGGGTGGTCCAGCGTGCCAGCGAGGGAGTTGCGGTATCCCTCACGGCCGGCTACGGGCGGGAAGTCGCTGCCCCACATCATGCGCCGGGCGCCGAAGGCCTCGTAGGCCCACTCCATGGCGGGCGGGACGTTCTCAAAACGCAGCTCCGGCGTGAGGCGCCCGGGGCGCTGGCCGAACTCGCCGATGCCGCCGAATTTGATGTAGGTGTTGGGTCTCGATGCGAGCTCCAACGCCCTTTTGTAGTTGTCATAGGGCGCGACGACAGACTCGGGGCTGCGGGGATGGTACATGCCGCAGAGGTGCTCGAGGATGATGGTGGTGTCGGGGACGCTGAGGATGAGCTCCTGGAAGCCGGGATCCGCCGAGTGGGCGGTGTTGACGAGGAAGACGCTGATGGGGAGGCCGACCTCGCCAGCCCTTCGCCAGATGGCGGCGGGATCGTCGCCGGGGGAGCGGTCCTGCGGGAGGAGTCGGATACCGCAAACGCCCGGGTTGGCGGCGAGCTCGTCGAGGGTTGCGAGGGCGTCGGGAGATGCGGCGTCGACGCCAGCGATAGCGCTGAAGCGGCCGGGGAAGCGGTCGATGCACTCGAACAGGTAGCTGTTGTCGAACATGCCGCGGTGCTGGGTCAGCAGGGCGAGCCGCACATCGTAGTTGTCCATGCAGGCGAGCAAGGTCTCGATGGGCTCAAACCAGCTTGTGCCGGCGTGGCAGTGGGTGTCAACGACGTCCATGGCGCCCCCTTCGCTTGAGTTGGCGGTACGCTAGCACCGGTTGCGGGGGGCGTCAAACGCAGGCGGAGCGCCAAGTCTCATTGTTGTCCCATTTGCCGCAAACGCCTTGACAGCGTTGACTCGCATGCACTACTTTCGAGAGTCGCGCATACCTAAAACAATCTTTAACAGGTCTGGTTTCTCTTGATACTTTATCTCATTAATATGATGTCATTTCGGCATAGGCCACGAAGTGCAGAACTCGACCTGTTAGGGAGCGCGGCAGACTGTTTTGAGATGATCCAGTAATCGACTTTACGGCAAGACGGCCACAGGTGAGAAATCACGAAGCGAGCAGCGGCCGGTCGGAAGCCGGCCAATGGGTCAGGCGCGATTTCACATACAATTTTGGGGATTTGGAGGTTAAACAATATTGATACTTTATCTCAGTTAATACAGCACAGAGAGCAGACTCTCGGCAGCAAAGCAGGCTGGTCAATCATTCAATTGCCAGCAACACACAGAAAGGGGTTACGCCAAGCATGTTAGCCAACAGGAACATTTGGACATCATTATGGGGAAGGGCGCTCATGGCCACCGCGGCGTTGATGCTCGCGGTAGCGCTGATGGCTTGCCAGAGCGGAGACGACGACGCCCCCGCAACGAACGCCGGAGGGGCGGCAACCTCCGCAGCGGCCTCGCCAACGGAAGAGACCACCATGGCGCAAAAGCTGAACGTCGTGGCCACATCGAACATCGCCGCAGACTGGGCGCGCAACGTGGGCGGTGACCGGGTCGAGGTGAAGGGCCTGCTGCCCATCGCCCAAGACCCACATTCCTATCAGCCGGGGGCGCGAGACGTCGCGGACATCGCCGCGGCCGACCTGGTGCTGACCATCGGACTTAGTCTGGAGGACGAGTGGCTCCGCGATCTGGTCGAAAATGCCAGCGCGGATGTGTCTCGTGTCGTGGCGCTGGGCGATCATGTTTCACCCATCCTCTTTGAGGAGATCGGCGCACACGCCATGGAAGCGGAAGGGAGCGAGGGGCTGTTGGGCCGCCTGCTCATCGCAGACGGCAGCGAGCCGAGGCTCTCGATCCTGGACCTGGAGACCGGGGAGCTGGACCTGCACGCGCTTGAGGTCGCGGCGGCCTCGGCGACCCTGTACTCAAGCCCCAGCGGACGGTTCGTCTTTGCACTATCCCGTGGTCCCGAAGACAACGACGACCGAGTACAGATCTTCGACAGCGGCGTCTACCTGGAGGAGCACGGGGACCACTTCGACCTCGTCGTAGACCCCGTTTCCGAGCTGAGCCTTGGGACAACGGACCAGCGCCCGGTGCACGTGAGCGTCCACGCGGGCCAAACGGCCATCTACCACGACGGATCGGGTCGTGCTGCGCTCTTCGACGAGCACGAGCTTGAGGAGGAGCGGGATTCATACGAGCCGGTGTGGATCGACGCGGGGCTACAGCACGGGGCGGTCGTGCCACTGGGCGAAGAGTACGCGGTGGTGTCCTCCAACAACCCCGACTACCCTGCGACTGCAACCAGCAGCCTGCCCATCGGAGCTGAGGTGCGCACTCTGGACAACAGGGTGGTCTACGACGCCAGCAACAGGGCGTGTCCCGGACTCCACGGAGAGGCGGCGAATCACCACGGCGTCATGTTCGGCTGCGTGGGTGGCGTGCTGTTCATCGAGGGACACGATGGGGACTTTGAGCACGTATTCGTCCCCAACGACTCCAGCATGAACGAGGCCGCCCGCATCGGCACGGTCTGGTCGCATGAGGACATCGAGCTGTTCTTCGGCTCCGCGAGCTACCGAGACGAGGATGGCGCGAGGATCAACGGCGGACTCTGGACCATCGACGCCGAAGGCGGGAGCATGAGCCAAGTCCTGCCGGCTACGGACGAGAAGCGGGTCCTGCGGGCGGCGTTCGACGGGCACGGCGAGAAGGCCTTCTTCCTGACATACGACGGGACGCTCAACGCCGTCGACACGGAGTCGGGCGAGGTAATGGAGACCATCGAATTGCTGGAGCCCTTTGACGGGGACACCTCGCCCAACTTCACCACAGTAGGCGACACCCTGTTCCTGACCGACCGGGCCCACGGCCGCCTGATCGAGTTCAACCTGGACCACGGTGAAGTGGAGCGGGAGTGGACCGTGGGCGGCGAGCCGCGGAGCGTGGCCTTCGCCGGCATCGGCGGTGGCGAGGACCATGAGGAAGAGGGTCACGGCGAAGATGACCACGACGACCACGGACACGCACACGGCATGTATGACCCTCACTTCTGGTTTGACCCTCCCCGGGTGAAGGCAGCCGTGTACACCATTGCGGATCGGCTTTCAGCCCTCGACCCGGAGGGAGCGGCAACGTACCGCGCGAACGCGGCGGCCTACGCGGCGGAGCTGGACGCGCTGCACGCTTGGACGGCGAGCACCGTGCAGGCGATCCCCACGGAGCGCCGCGTCCTCGTCACATCCCATGACACCCTGCGCTACTTCGCCGAACTGTACGGGTTCGAGGTTGTCGGGACGGTACTGCCGGGGCTTTCCCCGGACATCGAGCCCTCCGCACAACATCTGCACGGGCTGATGGAGACACTGGAAGAGCATCCCGTGCCGGCGGTATTCGGCGAAACGACCGTCTCGGAGCGGATGGCGCAGTCCATCGCACAAGAGACCGGCTCCCGATTCCTGCAGCTGTACTCAGGCTCCCTGGGGGCCCCAGGCAGTGGCGCGGACACCTACATCGGCATGGTGCGAGCCAACGTGGGAATCATCGTGGGCGCTCTACGGTAGCGTCCCAAGCCCGCCCTGACTCCCACCGGGAGATCTCGGCGAAATAACTCTCGGCCCCTCCTTACTGTGTCCCGGCGGCAAGTGCCAGCCGCCGGGACACTCTTTTTGTCCGGATACAGAGGCAGAGACGGCACGGGCGACTTGTGAATCGACCCTGCGACCTTGGCCAGGACTCGCTTTGCCTTGCCCGCCGTATTCCTGTATGTTGACGGCGCACAGGCGCCAACTGAGGAATCCCTATGCGGCGATGGCCGCAACCAAATGCACACAGGAGGGACACCATGGAAGCCAAGGCGTTCAGCCACATCTACCTGCCGTCACGGAACGCGGAGGAGTCGATTGCCTTTTACACGGAACGGCTGGGGTTCAAGCTGCTGCGGAAGTACACGATGGGCGGGCGCCTCTCGGCGTACTGCGAGCTGGGGGGCGTGCTGCTGGAGGTGACAGACGGGGCGGAGAACACGCCGGACCAGGACGGCCGCACGGAGCCGCGCATCGGGCTGCAGGTGGCCGACATTGCGGAGGCCATCGCCGAGCTGCGGGCGGCGGGGGTTCACGTGGAGCGGGAGCCGTGGAGCGCGCGGACGTTCTGGGGGCTGCAGGCGATGATCAAGGACCCGTCGGGGTACATCATTTCCCTGCGGGAGTGGCAGGAGCCGGACGGGCCGCACTACCCGGACTGGCAGCCGGTGCACGACGACGTGGAGCGGCTGGCGTAGGGGGGCCTTTCGACAGGCCCAGGACAAACTGGGGCGCCCCTCGACGGCATTCGATTCGAGTCGAGTCGTGCCAAGTGAAGTTCTGCGGGACGAGTCCTCTTGGAAAGTGGGGTTTCCAGATACGACTCGATTGATCACGTTGCGGGGGTTGCGAGCCGTTACCAGTGGGTTTCGGGCTTCTACGAGTAGCGTTTTCCGCATTTTTTCGTGCACTTGCAGGGTGTGTGCGGTGGCTGCGGGGTTGTGGGCTGCGGTGGTGCGTGGGTGTGTCATGGGGGGAGGGTAGCGGAGGGAGAGGGTTTTGCGCGAGGGGTTGGTGGCAGGGTTGGGGGACTCCCCCATCCCCGTATCGAGTACTGGGATAGCTCTAACCTTCCCTCTGAGGGGGAGGGAGTGTGCCTTTGGCGATGCGGGGGTGGGCGAGCGAGAGAAGGGCGACCACAAGGGTCGCCGCTACGGGGGACGCCCCGCACCTCTGGATTCCTGCCCCCGTATCGGGGTACGGGGCATGCTTTGCAGGAATGACGAATCTGTTAGAGGAGTAGAGCGTGAAGCGGAGTGATGAGCGGATATTGACGACGCACGTGGGGGCGCTGCCCAGGCCGCAGGAGCTGGGGCAGATGGTGCTGGCAAAGACTACGGGCGGGGCCTATGACGAGGCGCAGCTTGCGGAGTCGATGAAGACGGCGGTTGCGGCGGTGGTGCGGCAGCAGCTTGACGCGGGCATCGACATCATCAACGACGGCGAGTACGGGAAGACGAACTGGACGGGCTACATCGGGGGGCGGCTGGGGGGCTACGAGCACCGGGAGCCGCGGCCGGGCGAGGCCGTCGGGTCAGGGACGCAGGCGGGGATCGTCGGGCGGGACCGGCGGGCGTTTGAGGAGTTCTACCAGGACTATGACGCCAACGCGGCGCGGATCCGGCAGGCGCGCGCAGGGGGCGCAACGGCGACGGTGCAGGGGCTCGTCAATGTGGGGCCGGTCTCGTACACGGGGCAGGCGATGATTGCGTCGGACGTCGACATGCTGCGCACGGCCATCGGGTCGACGCCGGTGGTGGATGTGTTCATGCCGTCGATCGGGCCGGACAACGTGCTGCCGCAGAGCCACTACGAGCACTACGCCGGCGAGTGGGAGTACGTGTACGCGGTGGCGGAGGCGATGCGGGAGGAGTACCGGGCGATCACGGACGCGGGGTACATCCTGCAGATAGACGCGCCGGTGGGGAAGTTCGAGACGCAGGACATGACGCTGGAGGCGTTCCGGGCCCGCTTCGAGCGCAGCGTCGACGCGCTGAACCACGCGCTGGAGGGGATACCGGAGGAGCAGGTGCGCTTCCACCTGTGCTTCGGGAGCTGGCACGGGCCGCACGCGTTCGACCTGGAGCTGAAGAACGTGGTGGACCTGGTCCTGAAGGTGAACGCGCAGGCGTACTCGATCGAGGCGGCGAATCCCCGGCACGAGCACGAGTGGAAGGTGTGGCGGGACACCAAGCTGCCCGACGGCAAGATCCTGATGCCGGGGGTAGTGACGCACTCTACCAACCACATCGAGCACCCTGAGCTGGTGGCAGACCGGATCGAGCGGTTTGCCGAGGTGATCGGGCGAGAGAACGTGGTGGCGAGCACGGACTGCGGGCTGGGCGCTCGGGTGCATCCGCAGATTGCGTGGGCGAAGCTGCGGACGCTGTCGGAGGGGGCTCGGATGGCGAGCGAGCGGTTGTGGGGGTAGGGGGCAGGGGGAGTGGCTAGCGTCGGGGTTCCGGCCTTCGCAGGAACGACGGGTTGGGGCGCGGGTGGGGGGGCGTGGGGGCGCTGGAGCCGAAATGGGAGGCTCGAGGCCATCGCGCCCCCGCCTCGGGATACGGGCCCCGTATCGGGGTACGGGGCATTCTTTTGCCGGTATGGGAAGTGGTTTGAC
>JAPONS010000013.1 GCA_026713825.1 Chloroflexota bacterium
CGACAGCTAGCGACGAGAACGCGAGCGTGGCGGTCACGCCGGGGGATGCGGACGGCGGGACAGAGGGCCATCAGGTGGATCTCCCTGTGGGCGAGGCAGTCATCACGGTAGAGGTGACGGCGCAGGACGGGGAGACGACGGCGACGTATGTCGTGAGGGTCACACGGCAGGAGGAAGTAAGCTCCTTGCTGGAGAGCCTCGATATCAGCCGTGTGACCCTCATGCCGCAGTTCAGTCCGGAAACGCCGTTTTACAAGACGGAGGTGGAGCACGACGTTCACGTTGTGACGGTTGATGCGGTAACGGAGGACGTAGCCGCAACCGTCGTGATAATGCTGGATGGTGTGGTTGACCAGGACGGGGCGCTCGCATTGGGTGAGGGAGCGTCGGTGGTGCAGGTGGTGGTGACCTCGGGCGACGGGACTGCCGAGACGACGTACACCATCGTGGTAACACGGGCCAAGGAGCAGCTTGTTCCGCTGCCGACGCCGGTGCGGTCGAGTGGTGGACTCGGTTCTCAACGGTCGGTTACTTCACCCACGCCGACACCAACTCCAACACCAACTCCAACCCCGACAGCCGTTCCAAGCGGCATTGGACTTTCAGAGAAGGTTCTCCTCTTAAAGTCCTCCGGAGTGGATGGCGCGCCGCTGGAGGTGACGTTTGAGGTGTGGAACCGGGGCGCGGGCCGGATGATATTCAACTTGTCTGACGACGCGCCCTGGCTTAAGTCGACGCCCGCGTTTGTGGTGAGCTCGGGTCCGAGCGACCGGAAGACCGTGACCCTGACGGCCGAAACGTGGTTCCTAGGCGCCGGCAGTCACTCGGCGACGGTCTATGTGGGCGTCAATGAGTTGGCCGACTCCCCGAAGACTATATCGGTGGCACTTACGGTTGAACAGAAGCCGACTCCGACCCCTACGCATACTCCTATTCCAATGCCGACACCGACGATGACAGCGACGCCTGCAGTCGGGCCGGCGCCGACGCCCACGATGACAGCGAAGCCTGCAGTCGCGCCGACGCCGCTGCCCACGATGACAGCGACGGCTGCTCCGGGCCCCATACTTGGGCCCACGCCCGAAGTTTCGCCACCTACGGAGACGGCGGCGCCGCTGCCGACGCCAACAAGTACACCGTCGCTGAAACCCACGCCCTTGCCAGCCGCCATTCCCACACCGGGTGTGGCGGCGTTGATTGGGAGTTTGGATCTCCCAGGGCCCGGAGGTGACCTGGACGCATCCGTTTCCGAGGACATCAAGGGGCGTGAGATTGACGCGCAGTCGCAGTCCAATGCTCATGCGGCAGTCGGCGAACCTGCCATCAAACTCCCGAGGGAGTTTGCGAAGTTCTACCGTTCGCCAGGGCCAATAGGCTTAGGGAACCCGATGTCGTTCTTCCTCGGCTTCTTCACCATTAATGTCATGATCAAGTCTCGGCGCAGGATGGACCGTCTCCTGGATTGACGACGCCCTGAGAAGGGACAGGACGACGGAATGAGCAGTGTGAGGTGAGGGCGTAAGAGGGAAGCCCGCCCGGAGGGATTCGAACCCCCGACACCTGGGTCCGAAGCCCAGTGCTCTGTCCCCTGAGCTACGGGCGGATTGCGGCGGGACACTTCCAGTATCCGCCGCCCAGCGGGGGCGGGCAACGGCCACCGGGGCTGCTAGACGGGGCGCTGGCGTGGATCGAGGACATCACGGAGGGCGTCGCCAAGGAGGTTGAAGCCGTAGACGGCAAGGGAGATGGCGAGTCCCGGCCACAGGGCCATCCACGGGGCGGCGTTGAAGTAATCGCGGCCGGGGCCGGCGAGCATGCCGCCCCACGATGGAGCGGGGGCCGGCACCCCGAGACCCAAAAAGCTCAGCGACGCCTCCAGCACAATCGCGGCGCCAAGGGCGCTGGTGGAGATGACCAGGAAGGGCGCGACGCAGTGGGGCAGGACGTGACGGAGCACGACTCGGGGGCTACCCGCGCCAACGATCCTGGCCGCGGCCACGTATTCCGCGTTCGACACTGCCAGCGCCTGGCTGCGCACGACGCGGGCGGCGCGAGGGGCCTGGACGAGCGCGATGGCAAGGATGACGTTGGCAGTCGAGGCGCCGAGCACGGCCATGATGCCCAGCGCCAGCACGAGGGTGGGGAAAGCCAAGAGGGCATCGGCGGCCTGCTGCAGCGCGGCATCGACGTAGCGACCGTAGTAGCCGCCCACGACGCCGGCCAGGGCCCCCACGGCCGAGCCCAGCAGGACAGAGAGGAATCCGACCCCCAAGGAGACCCTGGCACCGAAGGCGATGCGGCTCCAGATGTCGCGGCCGAGGTTGTCAGCGCCGAGCCAGTGCTCGGCGCCGGGCGAGTGGAGGACGCTGTCGGCGTCCTGCGCGACAGGGTCGTAGGGTGAGAGCAGGGGCGCGAAGAGGGCCATCGCCACGAGCAGTATTACAACGGCGCTTCCTGCCGCGCCAAGGGGGTGGATGCGGAGGAGCCGC
Organism: Chloroflexota bacterium; assembly: GCA_026713825.1. Classification (NCBI taxonomy): domain Bacteria; kingdom Bacillati; phylum Chloroflexota; species Chloroflexota bacterium. Next base: position 2,490 of record JAPONS010000013.1, read on the forward strand.
AGCGTTCTCCGCCAAGCGCCGATCGGGGGCGGAACGGCGCCGGGGAACTGGGCTGCTGCGGGGATTGGCGTCGAGCTAGCCATAGCGCACCTGCGGGTTGAGCCATGTGTACAGCATGTCGACAGTCAGGTTGACAAGCACCACCCACGCGGCGAAGAAGACGATGACGGGCTGCACGACGGCGTAGTCGCGGAACTTGACCGCGTCCAACAGGTAGAGGCCGGTGCCTGGCAGCGAAAAGACCTGCTCCAGCACGACGGAGCCGCTGATGAGCGTCGCGAAGGCGATGCCAGCGACGGTGATGACGGGCAGCAGGGCGTTGCGCAGGATGTGACGCTGGACCACGTCGGCGGGGAAGATGCCCTTGGCCCGGGCAGTGCGGACGTACTCCTGCCGCATCACCTCCAGCACGGTGTAGCGAGTCATGCGGGTGAGCAGCCCGGCACCGGAGTAGCCGAGCACCAGCGCCGGCCAGAGGAACTGGGTCAGGTTGGCCCACGGTTCCGACAGGGGCGGCTGGTAGCCGGGGGGCGGGCTCCAGGTGAAGTAGCGGACGCCGGCCAGCAACACCAGCGTGGCGAGCCAGAAGTGCGGTAGAGAGACGCCGCCGAGAGCGAAGACGCGAACGGAGTAGTCGACCCAGGTGTCCTGACGGAGGGCCGCCGCGACGCCCAGCGGCACGCCGAGTCCCACGGCAACGGCGATGCCCATGATGCTGAGCTGCAGAGTGACGGGAATGCGCCGCAGAAACTCATTCCATACGCTGCGACCAGAGACATAAGACTCGCCCCAGTCGAGGGTGACCATGTCCGAGAGCCAGACGGCGTACTGTCGCCAGAGGGGGCGGTCGAGGCCGAGCTCGGAGCGGAGGGCGGCGCGTTCGCCCTCGGAGCCGGCTTGGGCGGCTTCGGCGCCCGCGCCACCGGCGGCGATGAGGTCGGCGGCATCGCCGGGCGCGGCCCGCAGCGCGGCGAAGATGGCGATGGAGACGAGGAGCAGCGTGAGAGCGCCCTGCAGGAGGCGGCGCAACAGGTAGACGCGCATGTTCATGGGGAGAGGGTACTTGCGGGGTAGGGTGGGCGCAATGCGGGGTCATCGGTCTCAACCGACAGGCCAAAGCGAAAGGGCGGGAGGCAGAAGCCTCCCGCCCTTTCTATTGCTCTTACGGCGTTTTCCTAATGCAGGGTGGAGCAGGCGGCCGGGAGCATGTGCCGGACGAGTTGGTGCTGCGGGCGTGCGTCCGAGTGCGGCGGCCAGGCGCCGGATTCCAGGTAGACCTTGCGGATTTCGTCCCGGTGGTTCCAGTCCTTGTAGGGGAAGAGCTGGTAGAGGCGGTTCAGGTTGCCGAGCTGGGAGGTGAAGATGCCGGCGACCGGGTAGATCTCGTTGCGGCCGGGCAGGGCCTCGCTGAAGGCCTTGGCGACGTCGCGGAGGGCGCCGGGGGCGTAGGTGTACTGGCGCAGCTCGTAGATGCCGCCCCACTCCTGGGGGGTGCCGTCCCAGGGCTCCATGCCGGGGATGGGGTCGAGGATGTCGGTCTCCTGGGTGGCGAGGCAGTGGACGGCGGAGGAAGGGGGCCACTTGCCGCTGGCGTCCTTGGCCGCGGCGGCGCGGGTGTCGGCCCGGTGCTGGAGGCTCTCGTAAGGCCAGATGTGGATGACCTCGTTCAGCGGGCCGATCTCCGTCTGAAAGAGGGCGCCGAGGGGTGAGTACTGGGCGCGGACCTCGTAGGCGTCGCAAAAGGCCTTGACCCATTCGCCCGTCTTGCCCGGGTGCAGGGTGTACCGTCGAATCTCATAAATCATGTGCCATTCCTCCTGTGCGGAAGTGATTTTCCTTACGGCGCGGCGAGTGTATCAGAGGCGCGGGGCGCAGGCAAACGGGGCTACGCCCGCTGCTCGCCCACCTGGGCGAAGGACTGGGCGCGCTGCTGCGCGGCGACGCGCATGTCGACGGGGATTTCCTTGGGGCCGCCGAGGTTGTAGGAGTACATGATGATCTCGGCGCACTCTTCCATGACAAGGTTGGCGTCGACGGCGGCGGGGACGTCGGCGCCGAATGTCAGGACGCCGTGGTTCTCAAGCAGGATGCCGCGGAGGTTGTCCTGCCCGTTGAGGACCTTCTCGATGTTGTCGACGGAGGCCTGCGAGCCGCGGGGGCCGTATCCGGCCACGGGAATGCCCTCGGCCATGCCGAAGCGGACCATGGGCTCGTAGGAGACGGGCATGGCGCGGCTGGCGACGGCGAAGGCGGTGGCGAAGGGGGAGTGGGTGTGGAGGGCGCCGCCGGAATCGGGGCGTGTCTTGTAGACGATGCCGTGCATGGGGATGATCTCGGCGCTGATGGGCATGACGGAGCCATCGAGCAGGTTGTTGTCGAGGTCGAATAGGCCGATGTTGTCCATCGTGATCTGCGCGAGGTTGCTGACGGAGGTTAGCAGGAAGGTGTCCGAGTCGGGGATCCTGGCGCTGATGTTGCCGTGGTTGCTCTTGGTCAGGATGCCGGACTTGACCAGCCGTTCGGCTGCGTCCGCGATGATCTTTCGGTACTCGGAAAGCTTGGTCGTTGCCATGGGAAGTCCTCCTTACAGGCGGTCGCTGCGGGGATTATGGACGTTGCGGCACTTGGCGGCAAGGGAGGAATGGCAGTGCATCGACGTTATGGTGCGGATTTCGTAGAATGGGACTATAGGCAACCTCGAACATTGGAGTATCCCCATGACCCAGACAAACGTCAGCACCAAGGCAACCATCGCCGCCAAGCACTGGGAAGGTCAGGACGTGACGGAGCTGTTGGCGCGGTCCGCCGCGGTGCTGCCGGCAATCAGCGCGACTGAAGCGGGGACGCAGGGACGGTCCATCGTCTTCTCTAGGACCGAGCATGCGTCGCCCATAAACTTGGGCGGCGGCATTCCGGACCCGGACTCGCTGCCCGTCGCAGGGCTGCAGGCGGCCATCAACAGGGTCTTCGAGACGACATCCGAGCCGGCGCTGCGGTACGGCGGCATCTTCGGCTTCGAGGACCTGCGCGCGGTGGTAGCGGAGCGGCAGGGGCGGATCCAGGGCATCAAGCTCTCGTACGAGAACTTCCTGATGACGCACGGCGGCTCGGGCGGCATCGACGCCGTGTGCGACACGTTCCTCAACCCGGGGGACGTGTGCATCGTCGAGCGGCCGCACTTCTCGGGGTCGCTGCGGACGATCCGCGGGCACCTGTGCGAGGTCGTCGAGGTGGAGCTGGGCGAGGACGAACTCTTCGCCGAGCGGGTGGAGGAGACGCTGCAACGGCTGGAGGCGGAGGGCAAGCACGCCAAGCTGCTGTACACGGTGCCGGACCATCACAACCCCTCGGGCGCGACGATGCCGCTGGCGGTGCGGGAGAAGCTGGTGGAGGTCTGCGCACGGCACCGGGTCTTCATCATGGAGGACATGGCGTACACGGAGCTGTATTTCGACGCGCCGCCGCCTCCATCGCTGTACGCGGTGGCCGACGGGCACGGGGTGATCCAGGTGGGGAGCTTCAGCAAGATTGTCGCGACGGGGCTGCGGGTTGGGTGGATACAGGCGCGGCTGCCGGTCATCGAGTCCGTGGGCCGGGTGCGGTTCGACATGGGCGGGAGCCCGCTGCTGCACCGGGCGCTGACGCTGTACGTCGGGAGCGGCGACCTGGAGCCGCACGTGGACATGCTGCGGGGCATCTACCGCCGCAAGTGCGATGCGCTGGTCTCGACGCTGCGGGAGCACTGCGAGCCGTACCTGCGCTTCGAGGAGCCCGCGGGCGGGTTCTTCCTGTGGGCCGAGTGCATCGGCGCGACGGCGCAGGACGTGGCGCAGGCGGGGGCAGAGGAAGGCCTCACCTTCGCGGCGGGCTCCAACTTCTACAAGGACCGCGAGGCGGCGGACACGTCGCACGTGCGGCTTGCGCTGAGCTACGCGTCGCTGACGGAGCTGGAGGACGTTGGGCCGCGGTTCCTGCGGGCGTTCCAGCGCGTGGTGGACTAGCACTTCAGCGAGTCCCGGGCCTCGGCGATGGCGCGGAGCTTGGCCTCCGCGGTGCGGGCCGAGGCGACGGGGTTGTCGGCGAAGGTGGCGAAGCCGCAGTCCGGCGTTAGCAAGACGCGCTCCTCTCCGAACAGGTTGACGGCCTGTTCAATGCGCCCTCGGACTTCCTCTAGTGACTCCACGGTGTCCAGCTTCTGATTGACCACGCCTACGGCTATGCGCTTGTCGTCCGGGAGGGACTTGAGGACGGCGGCCTCTCCGGCGCGGGGCGTGGAGAGCTCGAGGAAGAGGGTTCCGACGTCGGCGCGGGAGAGGGCGTCGAGGAGGGGGGCGTAGTCACCGGCGAGGGCGGCGGACTCGTCGGGCGTCCAGTTGCCGCGGCAGACGTGGAGGCCGAGGCGGTCGCTCGGCAGGCCGTGGGTGACCTCGTTCAGCAGACCTACCGCGAAATCCAACTCCGGGCCCGGCTCCAGTTTCTCGCTTAGGGCGCCGCACATGAAGCTGCGGTTGCCGGACTGTGCCCCAAACACCACCTCGGTCAGTACAGGCTCATCGAACTGCACCAGGGACGCCCCGGCGGCGAGCAGGTAGTGCAGCTCCTCACGCAGCACCCGGACTACGTCGCGGGCGAGGTCTTCGCGGGTGTTGTAGGGCATCTCTTCGAGGCAGTCGAGCCACATGGTGCGGGTGAGCAGGTAGGGGCCGGGGAGGGCGATCTTGACCGGGCGGCCGGCGCACTCGCGGACGAACGCGAGCTCGTGGACGGCGAGGGAGCGGCTGCGGCCGAGGTGGCCGAAGACGACGGGGTGGCGGACCTCAGCGGTGGGGACGTCCAGGGCGCGGAGCTCTCTCTCGAACTTGTCCGGGTCATCGACCATGGCGGTGAGGTCGCTGAGGGGGATGAGCTGGCAGTTGTCGAGGAGGCTGCCGACGAAGCTGGCGTAGCTGTCGCGGCGCTGCTCGCCGTCGGTGAGGACGTCGGCGCCGGCGCGGAGCTGGGCGTCGACGGCGAGGCGGACGGCGTCGTCAGCGGTGGCCTGGAAGTCGGCGTCGCCGAGGCGGCCCTCGAAGCGGTCGTGGACGGCCTGAATCATCCAGCGGGGGCGCGGCCAACTGCCGACGCCCATGATGGAGAGGGGGGCGATAGCCGGCGCGGGCCGCGGGTGCGGCAGGGTATCGGGGATGGTCACCGGGACGCGCTCGTGGACGGCGGCGATGGGGGTGGGGGCCTCGGCGACGGCGGGGGCGCGCTCGGTCAGCGATCCCTTGCAGACGAGGAAGCTGCGCTGGCCGTCCTCCTTCGTCCAGGAGACGAGCTGGTTGCTGGTGAGGCGGCACCAGGCGGGGAGCTCGACCTCGACAGTGCGGTCTGTGGAGAGGATCTCCAGGAGGCCGCCGCGGTCCAAGGGGTCGATGTGGCGGCGGATGAGGAGGAGGAGACCGCTGCCGCAATCGAGGTTGCCGCCGTCAAAGCTGACGTCGGGCGTGTAGTCGTGGCGTTCGACGGGGTCCATGTCTCGCTCCGCGCAGGGTTAGAAGGAGACGCTGGCCGCGCCGTTCGACAGGTACTCGACGAGGACTGCGCCGCCGACGATCTGGGCGCCGTCGACGAGGTTGTCAGGGTCGAGGCCGCGCTTGTTGAAGCAGGGCGAGCAGACGTAGATGGTGCCGCCGGCCCCGGTGAAGTTGTCCATCAGGTCCTTCAGGGGCAGGAAACCCTCCTCGTGGGCGTCGTCGGCGTAGCCCTTCTGGGAGAGGCGGACGCCCTCTGTGCTGAGGAAGACGACGGTGTCCTTCTCCGAGCCGAGGGCGGCGTTGGCGATGACAAATGCGACGGTTGCGCGGTCGGGGTCCTCCAGGGCACGGGTGAGGAAGACGCAGAACTGTCCAGCCATTTGGGCTCTCCTTGTACTAGCGTTGTTTGATCCAGTAGTCGGGGTGGTCTGCATGGAGCAGGGCGCGGCTGGTGAGGCGGCACCATGCAGGCATCTCGACGGGCGCGGCCTGGTCGCGGGCGGTGAGCTTGAGCACCTGACCCGATTGGAGGGACTGCATATGGCCGCGCAGGAGGATGAGGATCTCGCCGCAACCGAGGTGACCTGCGTCCCACTCGGCGTCGGCGCGAATGTCGTCCGAGGTCACGTCGCGCTCCGGCATCGAGTTCCCGGGGCTGCCAGCTTCGCCGATGCTCGCCGGCACGGGCGCAGGATGCTGGGGCAGCTACCACTGGATACGAGAAGCGTACGGGGAGAGGGTTGGGAGTGTCAAGAGAACGGTGTCAGGGCGCGCCGCAACTACTCCCAAGCGGGACATTGGTGGGTCATGGCGATCTCGCGGCGCTCGCGGCCGGACTGCATCATGCCAAGCACGCACTCCAGGGTTGCCATGCCCCAACGGCCGTCGTGGTGGACGGGGCGTCCCTCCCTGATGGCGTTGTACATCTCGTCCAGCTCCGCCATGCGCTCGTCGTGGACTCCCTCGACGGGGATCTCGTGCTGGCCGTCGTCGTCGTAGATGGTGAGGCCGTTGGCGGACTGGCGGATGTCGCCCGCCTCGCAGCTCACGATGACCAAGCCAGCGTCGGGCTGGAAGCCGGAGCGGAGGACGTTCCCGCGGGGGCCGAGCAGGGTGTTGGTGTCGGAGCCGCCGAAGCGCTGGGCCTCCTTGCCGCTGGCCTCATCGAAGGGGAGGCCGTTGCGGAGGGCTTTGCGCAGGTCGCGGTTGCGCTGGCGCTCCGGGACGTCGTGGGCCCAGGGCACAAGCTCAGTGGTCATGAAGTAGCCGTAGCCGTTCTTCACGATGGTCGCCGGGGTGTCGTCCTCGAACTCGAGGTAGGCGACGTAGTAGCCGGGCGACGTGCGGGCGTCCATCCACCTGGAGACGCTGCCGCGCACGCTGCGCACCATGCCGCCGCCCATCATGCGGACGACATCAAACTGGTGCGGGCCGTTGTTGTAGGGAAGGGCCCCGCCGATCTCCATATCGAGCTCATGGGGCATGCGGGGGCGGAACATGAAGTCCACGTAGGACCAGCAGTTGATGGCCGTGACCTTGCCGAGCCGCCCGGAGGTGATGACGCGTCGCATGGCGCGGAAGCCGGCCATGAGGCTGGCGGTGTGGCCGCAGAGGAGGTTGACGCCGTTGCGCTCGGCGGCTTCCACCATGCGCTCGGCTTCCTCCAAGGTGACGGCCATGGGCTTCTCGACGACAACGTGCTTGCCGTTGTTGGCGAGGGCCACGGTGTTCTCACAGTGGTAGATGTTGGGGGTGGATACCCAGACGACGTCCACGTCCGGGTCTTTGGCGAGGCCCTCAACGTTGTCGTAGGTGCGGCCCTCATAGCGCTCGCGGAAGGCGGAGAGGGCCTGCGGGCGGGTGTCGGCGGCGGCGACGATGTCGAGGTAGGGGGCGGCCTCCATGGCGCGGATCACCTGCACGGCGCCCGCTCCAAGGCCGGCGATGCCGACATTGAGCTTCTTCTCCGGTGCGCCGCCTCCGTTGCCCGACGGTCCTGCGATCATAAGTCGTTCCTATCCGCGGCAAGGCCGCTCGAATGGGTGTTACACCATTGTCTCCATGAGCTCCTTGACCTTCTGGTTCTCCATGAAATCGATTTCGCGGCTGAGTTCGTAGGACCAGGCACGGACGCGGTAGAGGCCGCCGTTGTAGGGCTCCTGCGGTTCCTTCCCCTCAATGAAGGCTTTGGCGGAGTTCACGAGGTAGCGGCGCATGGCGATGATGGCGCTGTCGCTGGTGCCGAGGTGCTCTTTGGTGCGGTCGGCGATGGCGCCCATGCCCTCGACGACGGCGGTGTCCTGCTCGCGGACGCCGAGGATGCCGGTGAACGTCTGGGTGCGCTGATTGTGGCGGTCCTGCAGGAAGTGGTTGGCCCTGGTGGCGCGCAGCTTGCCGGTGGCCGGGTCCAGGCTGGAGATATGCGGGGAGGGGCCGCCCAGGATGGCGTCGCGCTCGGACTGGGGCAGGGGCTCGACGGGCGACCAGATGACGCACCAGACGTCCGTGTGCTCGTCGTCGACGGGCACCCACATGTGGCCGTGGCCGCGCTTCTGCTCCAGGTCCATCGCGATCATGGTGTAGTAGGGCATGAGCCACTGGTTGATGCGCCAGTAGTGGGTGTCATCCTCGGCGTTGCGCTGGGCGGCGAGCATGACGCCGTAGTCCGTGGGCTGGATGATCCAGCGAGGGGCCGTGTCATTGACGCGCCAGAGCATCTCCTTGCTAGAGGGGGCTGTCTTCTGATCCAACCTGGTGTGGAGGAAGCCGATGTGGCTGGAGTCGATGTCGCCCTCGGTGGCCTGGACGAAGTTGCACTCCTGGTTGTACTTCACCAGGTTGCGGTACTCGGCGGGGACGCGGCACCACTCGAGCTGGGGGAGCTCCGGGATGCGGTCCTGGGGGCCGATGTAGGCCCAGATGATGCCGCCCCACTCGCGGGTGGGGAAGCCGATGGGGCGCACCTTCCTGGCGAACTCGTACTGGGCGGGCTCGGAGGGCATGTCGACGCAGGCGCCCGCGACGTCGAACTTCCAGCCGTGGTAGATGCAGCGCAGGCCCTCGTGCTCATTGCGGCCGTAGAAGAGGGGCGCGCGCCGATGGGGGCACAGGGCCTCCACGAAGCCGATCTCGCCGTTGGTGTCGCGGAAGGCGACGAAGTCCTCGCCGAGGAGGCGGACCTCCCTGGGGTCGCAGTCCGGGTGCGGGAGGTCCTCGGAGAGGAGGACGGGGGCCCAGAAGCGGCGAAGGACCTCACCCATGGGGGTGCCCGGGCCAACCCGGCACATCAGTTCATTGTCTTGCGCGTTCAGCATGTTTCTTCCCTCCTGTAACTGCGTCCTTTGTGAGCCTATTGATACATTGCGGCGCTAGGCCTGTGCCCGAATGCCGGCCTGAAGCTGCGCCATGGCCTCTTCCTTTTTGCTGACGGAAACCAGGTCGTGGGCGGCCACCACGCAGTCGAGCAAGACACGGAGCCTGTCAATGTCCTTGTGCTCCGGGCCGCTGGACTGGGCGTTGACGAGGGCATACTCGACCTGACGCCAGAGGTCGTCGAGCTCGGCCTCGCGGAAGATGAAGTGCTGGAAGCCGGAGGAGCTCTCGATGCGCTCCACGAGACTGAGGAGCGTATCCGGCGAGAAGTCGTGGATGGGCAGCGGCCGGTTGAGGTCCAAGTCCCCCTCCATAAAGGAGATTGCGAGGCTCTCGGTGAACATATACCCGAGGGCGTTCCCAGTCAATGCGACGTGTCAGTGTCCCTACTGGTGCAGGGGGCCTTTGTACGGGTGCTCGGCGCCGAGGGGGTCGTCCTCGGCGAAGCGGGAGGCGCGGAAGGGGCGGATGGGGTGGCCCGCGCTGTCGCCGGTCAGGACGAGCTCGGCCACCATGCGGCCGACGACGGGGGAGAGCTTGAAGCCGTGGCCGCTGAAGCCGGTCGCGTAGTACAAGCCGCTGACCGTCGCTGAGGCGTCGAGGATGGGGTTGCCGTCGGGCGTGAGGTCGTAGAGGGAGCCGTAGCCGCCGAGGGGGGTCGTCGAGGCGAAGCCGGGGACGCGTCGTGACGCGCGGCCCCAGAAGGTGACGATGGTGTCGTGGTCGGCGTTGAGGCCGTAGTCGTCGGGGTCCACGACCTCGCTGAGGTCCTCCTCGAACATGGCGCCGGCGAGGGTGGTGGAGCCGGCGTTCACGCGGAGGTACGTGCCGGAGGTGTGGTCCATGACGATGGGGGAGAAGGACTCCAGCGACGGGGGCCGCCGGAGGACGACCATCTGGACGCGGATGGGCGACACGGGCAGCGATTCGCGGAGGGGGGCGGCGAGCTGGTTGACCCAGGGGCCGGTGACGGCGACGACGGCGTCGGCTTCGACGAGGCCCGCGTCGGTCTCGACGCCGGTGACGCGGCCGGCTGACGTGGCGATGGCGCGGACGGGGCAGCCGGTGACGATCTCTGCGCCGTAGTCGCGGGCGCGGTCGGCGAAGGCGTAGGTGGTGGCGAGGGGGTCGGCGTGGCCGGCGTCGGGCTCGTAGGCGGCGACTGCGACGCCGTCAAGGTCGAGCGCCGGGGCGATCTCGGCGGCATCGGCAAGGGAGACGAGGCGGATGTTGGCGCCCACGTCGCGGTTCATGGCGACGTTGGCGCGGGCGGCGTCGGCGTCGTGCTCGGCGAAGAGGAGGAGGCGGCCGGTCTGCTGGAAGCGGGGGTCGCCGCCGACGGCGTCGGCGAAGTTGCGGAAGACGGCGCCGGCCTCGACGGCCATGCGGACGAGGACGGGGTGGAGGTAGTGCTGGCGGACCATGGCGCCGGAGCGACCGCTGGCGCCGCTGGCGAGGTGGCCCTTCTCAAGGAGGAGGACGCGGCCGGCGCCCATGCGTGCGAGGTGCATGGCGATGGAGGCGCCGTTGACGCCGCCGCCGACCACCACCACGTCCGCCGATCTCATTGTCATGCTAGCTGTCCGCCTCCTGTTGGTGAGGATTGTAGGGGGCGCGCATGGGGCGGGTAAAGGCGGCGGCCGCGCAGGCCGGACTGCGGTTGTCGAGGCCTGGTGCAACAAAACAGTTGGTGGCGATTAGAGGCACGCCCACCATTCGTTTGACATTGGTCGTGATTTTCCCGTAGCTGGGTCGGAGGTTGTTTCGCCTTTGATTTATAGGGGTGGTGTCGCAATTTAGATTCAAGACAGAGAATTCTTGCATTCTGGCCGATCCCCCGTGCACAACCGCTGACTCGGACGCCGGGGTCAACGAAAAACTCGGTGGCCTGAGAGGTTGGGCGTTGCGGGAGTTTCGGTTGGGAGGGGCGGATACGTGTTGCATGGGGAGAGGGTAAGGGGTGGGTGTGCATTCGCGCGAGGGGTTGGTGTCAGGGTGGCGGTGCCCCTGGAGCCCGGCGCCGTATGGGGTACGGGGCAGGCTTTGGCCAGGATGGAGGTTGCCGGTTTGGTCTGTTTGTCGGGGTTCCTGCCTGCGCAGGAACGACGGGAGGGGCGCAGGAATGATGGGAGGAGGGGGCAGGAATGACGGGAGGAGGGCGTGGGCATGACGGGGCGGTGGGCGAGACGAGCATCCTGAGGCGTGCGGGGCTGAGGATGATGCGGGCGGCTCGAACGTAGCTGGTGGCTGCGGAGGGGGGCCTTCGGGACGGACCTGCTGCGCGAGGACCTGACGGCGGAGGGCCTGATGTTCGGCGACGGGGGGATGCTTGACGTGTCGGACAGCGCCGGGCCGGGTTGGCGGTGCGGGAGGGGATGCAGGCGCACTTGTAGCGCGGTCAGCGTTGCGGGTATGCCAACGAGGGCATGAGGGACGGCCGCTTTCCCGGGCTACTGGTCTTCGGCGTAGGTGAGGAGCCACTCACCGTCGAATTCCTCGTAAATGAACACCATCTTCAGTGAACCCAGGGGGAAGCTGGCGTCGTGCCGGACCTCCCACTTGCCGGGTTCGACCTCCGTGGGCGGCGACGTTTCCTCCCCCGCAATCGTAATGCCGAAGAGTTTGAAGGGCTCCATGTTTGACTCGACCTCTTCCGCTTTCTCCGCCCAATAGGCTTCGGAGTAGAAGGCCTTCAGCGCTTCAGGATCGTACGTGTTGTAGACGTCCCACAGTTCCATGGTCTTTGCGCTGAGGTGTGCGGCGACGTCAAAGGGTTCGGCGGGAGCGGTCTCGACCTGGGGTGTGCCGGCGGCAGGCTGGGCAGCCGTGGGCTCCGATTGCGGGGCGCCGGAGGACGGTTGCGTTGGTGCGGACGGCTCTGTAGCGACGGTGTCGGTCGGTTCGCCGCCTGAGCCGCCGCAGGCGGCGAGGAGGAGGGATAGCGCCAAGATGACCGCCACTGCCGTCCGCCACTTCATCATGCTGCCCCCCTCGTTTATTGAGCCCCAAAGCATTGCGTGCGCCGTTGTCAGTCTCAAGACGATAGTTGAGCGCAGTTTCCGCGTCAACAAATGCGTATTTGGGCCTATGCGCTCTTACCCCCTGGCCTACTCTTCCTCAATATCGTCGTAGTAGTCGGGGTCCGGCATGAGGACGAACTCCGGGTAGGACTCCATGTGGAGCTCGCCGGCGTCCTGGCCCAAGCGCTCGACCTGATGGGAAATGCGGGCGCCAAGGGTCATGTCGAGGACCTTCCATGCGCTCCAGGAGATGCCGAACACCGTCGCGCCTATGACGGCGACGCCGAGGAGTTGGATGTGGAGTTCGGCGCCTCCGGCGATGCTGGCGGCGAGGGTGCCCCAGATGCCGGCGAAGAGGTGGGCGGGGACTGCGCCGACGACGTCGTCGATCTTCACGTACTCCAGGAAGCGCAAGCCGGCAACGACGATCAGGCCGCCGATGGCGCCAATGAGGATGGCCCAGTAGTGGTCGACGAAGTTGGGCGCGGCGGTGATGGAGACGAGGCCGGCTATTGCGCCGTTCAGGACGGCGAAGAGGTCAGTGCGGCCAAGGATGTGCCGGGACACGATGAGGGCCACCACGACGCCGGACGCGGCAGCGAGGTTTGTGTTCACGAGGACGATGCTCATCCAGACGGCGTCTACGGCGCTGCCGAGAGCGAGCTGCGAGCCGCCGTTGAAGCCGAACCAGCCGAACCAGAGGATGAAGACGCCCAGCGTGACGACGAGGATGTTGGAGGGGGGCGTGGGGCGGACGCTGCCGTCGCGGGCGAACTTGCCGAGGCGGGGGCCGATGACGACGAGGCCGGCGAGGGCGGCCCAGCCGCCGGTGCTGTGGACGATGGTGGAGCCTGCGAAGTCGGTGAAGCCGAGGGCACTGAGCCAGCCGCCGCCCCCGGTCCAGGCGCCGATGAGGGGGTAGGTGAATCCCGTGAGGAAGAGGACGAAGAGGAAGAAGGACCACATCTTGACCCGCTCGGCGAGGGCGCCGGAGACGATGGAGGCGGTGGTGGCGACGAAGACCATCTGGAAGAACCAGCCGGACATGGAGGCGTAGGAGGACTTGGCGAGGACACCCGCTGCGGACGCACCGGCCTCGGCTTCGAGCAGCGCGGCCTCGGCGGCGGACGAGCTGTAGGTGAAGGCGAACGTGCCGATGAGCTCGCCGAGGTTGAGGCCGAGGATGGTGAGGTCTCGGCCGACGTCGACGTACATGAGGTTGTAGCCGATGACGAAGTAGGCGAGGCCGGCGATGGAGTAGAGGCCGATGTTCTTCATGCAGATCATGGAGGCGTTCTTGGTGCGGACGGACCCGGCCTCCAGCATGGTGAAGCCGGCGCACATCCACATGACCAGGGCGCCCCAAACGAGGAAGGAGAAGGTGTTGAAGACGAAGGCGGCCTCCTCCTCAACGCCCATGGCGTGGGCGACGCCGGGGCGGAGGAGCATGAGGAGGAGGGTTGCGATGCCGGTTGCGGCGAGCATCGAGGGGATGCGGTAGCTGGTCACCAGGCCGCCAAGCGCTCTCATGGCAGTCCTCCTCCACGGTATCTGTGAACGAGTGGCCAAACGCCAACCGGAATCTATCACTAGGGGCTATATCCGCGCTAGGTACCGTCGCGGGCCTTCCACGCAGGTTGCGGGCAAGATTGTATCGCCGTAATCGCGTTGCTGTGAACGCAGTCTCAATTCTATTGCGGAATTGAGACTTTCTTGCTTGCTACCCTGCTGCCCGGTACCATCGGCGCGGCCGGGACCGGAGTCCGCGTGGGGGACTAGAGACGATCAATTGCGGGGTGTGGGATGGCAAGGGAAGTGGTCAATGAGCATGTGCGGTACGAGCCGGAGGAGAACCCGCCGCCGTTAATCGCGCTGGGGGCGGGGGCACAGGCGGCGATGCTCATTGTCGCGCCGGTGGTGCTGACCGTCGTGATCGTGGTGCGCATCGCGGACGCGTCCGACAGCTACCTGACGTGGGGCGTGTTCGCGGCCATGCTGGTGTGCGGCATCTCGACGGTGCTGCAGGCGGCGCGGGTCGGGCGCATCGGGTCCGGGCACGTGCTGATCATGGGGACGTCGGGGGCGTTCATCGCGGTGTGCGTGGCGGCGCTGGACCTGGCGGGCCCGGCGACGCTGGCGAGCCTGGTGGTCATCTCCTCGCTGTTCCAATTCCTGCTGGCGGCAAGGCTTTCGCTGCTCCGGCGGATCTTCACGCCCGTCGTGACGGGCACTGTCATCATGCTGATTGCGGTCACGGTGGCGCCGATCATCTTCGGGTCGTTGACGGACGTGCCGGAGGGGACGGACGACATGGCGACGCCACTGGCGGCAGGGGTGACGCTGCTGGTGGTGGGGGGCATGGTGCTGCGCGCGCCGTCGTCGCTGCGGCTGTGGTCACCGATATTGGGGATCGCGGCCGGCTGCGCTGTGGGCGCGCCGTTCGGCCTCTACGACACGGGGGCAATTGCCGACGCAGCGTGGGTGGGCGTGCCCTTCCGCGACTGGCCGGGCTTCGACGTGACGCCGGGGCCGGAGTTCTGGGCGCTGCTGCCGGCGTTCATCGTCGTGACGCTGGTGGGGGCGATCGAGACGATCGGGGACGGCGTGGCCATCCAACGGGTGTCGCGGCGGCGGCCCCGGGCGACGGACTTTCGGGTGGTGCAGGGCGCGCTGAACGCGGACGGCGTGGGGAACCTGCTGTCCGGGATGGCGGGCACACTGCCCAACACCACGTACTCGACGAGCATCTCACTGGCGGAGGTCACGGGCATCGGCGCGCGGCGGGGGGGCATCATCATCGGCGTGATCATCCTGGCGCTGGCGTTCTTCCCGAAGTTCGCGGCGCTGCTCATCGGGATACCGTCACCGGTGGCCGCGGCGTACCTGCTCGTGCTCATCTCGCTGCTGTTCGTGCAGGGGATGCGGATCGTCGTGCAGGACGGCGTCGACCACCGGAAGGCGACGGTCGCGGGGGTAGCGTTCTGGGTGGGCGTGGGGTTCCAGAGCGAAATGATCTTCGCCGACCTGCTGGGCGACGGGTTCCTGGGCATCCTGCTGGGGAACGGGATGACGTCGGGCGCGATCGTGGCCGTCGCCATGATGGCGTTCCTGGAGCTGACCGGGCCCCGGCGCAGGCGGTTGCGGGTGGATGCGGGGGATGAGGCGTTGCCGCGGGTGAGCGGCTTCCTGCGAGAGTTCGCGACGGGCGCGGGGTGGAACGCGGCATCGGCGGAGCGTCTGGTGCTGGTGGGTGAGGAGACGCTGGCGAGCATGGCTGACGGTGGGGAAGAATCAGCCACGGAAGACCCCCGGCGGCTGGTGGTAACCGCCCGATCGGTGGGCGGCGCCGCCGAGCTGGAGTTCGTGTCGGCGGCGGAGGGTGAGAACATCGAGGACCGGCTGGCCTACCTGGGAGAGAACCCGGAGATCACGGACGGCCGGGATATTTCCTTCCGGCTGCTGCGGCACCTGTCATCGTCAGTAAGCCACCAGAAGTACCACGGTGTGGACGTGGTGGCGGTGCGGGTGGCGGCGCGGCAGGGCGGGGAGGACGGGGGGTAGGGGTGTAGCCGCGTGGTGGAACGTTTGAAGACCACCACGCGGCCGCAACTCACTTATATGCTGGCCTAGAGGGGATCACTGTCCCAAGGGTTCCCTTAGAACCGTTAGCTATTCGCCCGAGAGTATCTGGCTAGCAATTGGGCAGAGTGTCGAGATTATCCGAACACGAGGAGTTTGGGTCGGTTCGCAGGTATTTGCCCGTAAGTCCATTAATGACACGAACGTCTGCCCGACGGAAGTAGGGATCCTGCACGAAGTAGGTATGCCACCGTTGCTCGATGTGGTAGATGGCGTCTGACTTGGAGACTTGCCACCCTGAGCCGCACAGCGCCGTGATATCCCCGTAAATGTCCTTGCCAGTCCTGGTCACTCTTAGGTCTGCCATGTTGGGCGCCTCCCATAGTGTATTGTGTACTTGCGCACAAACACACTTTAACGTGAGTTGCTCAGTTGCGCAAGTACCTACAGAAGGCCAAAATGATGCATTTCTTGCTAAATGAGTATGCCCAAGTCTTGGAGGCGGATTCCGAGAGCTGTAAGGGAAACTCCCCACGCCTTCGCCGCGACGGACAAGTCTCTAAGCTTCTCTCTGTGTTCTGGCCGGCGCAGCAGTGACTCCGGTAGCAGGAGGTGCGCTGCTAGTTTGTTGGCGTTCATTTCCCGAATACGGTGATCCTCAGACAACCCGGCAGGCTCCTTAGCATAGCAGTAGGGCTGTAAACCTACTGTATCAAGGTCCAAGCTAAGTTGTTCAGGGCTGTCCGCGTCGTACACCCAGTGAGCAAACTCATGAGCGAGCGTGAAGCGTTCTGGGCCTATGATATCGACAAATAGGGCCTCGTGTTTCGAGTTGAGGACAATTCTCCGTTGACGTGGGGCCAACCCCCCAAGAATCGTTGTTCCATTGGGCTCATCAATTTCTTCCCAGAGGATTTCAAGCCCGTATGTTTGCTCGATGATCATTTCAATGGGGATGGGTAAGTCAACTTGCTGGCCAGTCCGTGATGCATGCCGTATGAGAATCTTGCTGGCAGTGCTTGCATGTTGGTGGTTGGGACGGGGGTAAGTCATGCGAGGCATCAGGACTTGTTGGCCTTCCATTGTCGTAGGAATTGGAGGGAACTCTGAGGGTCTGACGCGAGTGACTGCATCAAATCGGCGGGGAGTCGCCCTGCCGCCAACATCAGTTCGTCGTAGTCGCAAGACAGTGCTTGAGCAATCCTGCGCAAGAGTTCATCACTCGGACTCTCACGACCGGCTTCAATCTTGGAGATGTGTGGGGTTCCCACGCCCACCTTCTCGGCTAGATTGCGCTGAGTCATGGAGAGCCTAAGGCGTTCTCGCCTAATCCGCTGACCGATGGGCTCAAGGCTGCTCATGAACCCTAGTATTGCTACTCTTGTGTAATTGCGCAACTAGTCTTGCCTCAACATGCAGACGTAAACAGCAACTCGGTACTCAGGCCATCAATCCAGCGAGAAACAGCTCTAAGCCAAGACCCTGAGCACAAGCGTAATCGCATGCAAAACACCAAGGCCCTCGCACCGATGTGCCCTGTTGTTTGCTTAGCGTCATTGGCACTCCTGCAAAACCGTTGCCAAGCGACTCCAATATAGTGGGTCCACGACACCTCGCACGTCTCCACCATTCATGTCGTATGCTTTCATAAAGAGGGTGCAGCGTACTTGCTCTGCCTGCTCCCTTTCACCACACTGAGGCGGGGCCTGCATGACGCATCTCCTGGAGCTGGTTGGCGGTTGGATTGAGGAACTGATCCTTGCCATTGGGTATCCGGGGATTGTGCTGGTCATGGCGATTGAGAATGTGTTTCCGCCGATACCCTCTGAGGCGGTGCTGCCGTTTGCGGGGGCGCTGGCGGCGGACGGGGAACTGAGCTTCTGGGGCGCCGTCGCCGCGGGGACGGCGGGGTCGGTGCTGGGGGCCGTCGTGCTGTACGCCGTGGGGTACGTGGCGCACGAGGCGGGGGTACGGCGGCTGGTGGCGGCGTACGGGCGGTACGTTTTCATCTCGGAGCACGACCTGGACCGGGCCGCGGGGTGGTTCGAGCGGTACGGCGAGGCCGTGATCTTCTTCGGACGGCTCATCCCCATCATCCGGAGCATCGTGTCGGTGCCGGCGGGGTACACGCGGATGAACCCGGTGCGGTTCCTGCTGTACACGACGCTGGGCACGGCGCTGTGGAGCCTGCTGCTCACGTACGCGGGGTGGGCGCTCGGCGAGAACTGGGAGACGATCCGGGAGTACACGGGGCCGTACGAGAACGGGGCGCTGGCGGTGATTGTGCTCGGCGCCGTGGGGTTCGTCGGGTGGCGGGCGTGGCGGCGATGGCAGTCGCGCGGCGAGGGGTGAGGCGGCGGTTGGGCAGCCTCACGAATGGACATAACGGCGAGCTTCTGGACGTTCCTCGCGGGCTCGCGATTTGGGCGCTCGCGGCGATGGACGGGCGGCACGCAGGGGGGTAGAATCGCGCTGTCCAACGCGCCGGGGCATCGGTCGAGGCGCGGCGGGGTGGAAATCGAGTCGGGCAACGGGCTCCCGTGAACGGAAAGCGGGGGCAAAGGAGGGACTTATGACTCAGGTATTCAACGCGTACGCGGTGGGCGCCGCCAAGGGCATCGAGGAGCACGTGGCGTTCCTCGATCCGACGCCCAAGCGCATCCGGGCGACGTTTGCCGGCGAGACGATCGTCGACTCCCGGAATGCGGTCATCATGTACGAGACGCGGCACCAGCCGGTCTACTACTTCCCGCTCTCGGACGTGAGGATGGACCTTCTGGCGGAGACGGCCCACGGCACCCACTGACCGATCAAGGGAGACGCTCAGTACTGGAGCGTCAAGGTTGGCGAGCGCGAGGTGGAGAACGCCGTGTGGGCGTACCCCGATCCGCTGGAGGACTGCGTGGACGTTCGGGAGTACGTGGCCCTCTACTGGAACAAGATGGACGCCTGGTTCGAGGAGGACGAGGAGGTCTTCATTGGGCCGAAGGACCCGTACACGCGGGTGGACTGCCTGGCGAGCTCGCGGCACGTGCGCGTCGAGGTGAACGGCGTGACGGTGGCGGAGACGACACGGCCGGTGCTGCTGCTGGAGACGGGGCTGCCGCACCGCTACTACATCCCCCGCGAGGACGTGAACATGGACCTGCTGCAGGCCAGCGACCGCGTTGCGGGCTCGCCTTACAAGGGCGAGGCGAACTTCTTCCACGTCGAGGCCGGGGGCGAGACCATCGAGAACCTCGCGTGGACGTACAACGAGGCGTGGGCGGAGTCGAGCAAGGTCTCTGGCCTCATCTGCTTCCCGCAGGGCAAGGCGGACACGTACGTCGACGGGGAGCTGGAGCCGAAGCCGAAGAGCCGCTGGGACTAGGGAGCGGATGACAACACCGGAGGCAAGCGGCCATCGAGGCGGCCTGATTCGTCCGGGGCAGGACTGCGCGGACCGGGTCTTCCTGAACCGCGCAGCTGCCCCCGGGCGCAGGCCGGGCCAGCGTGAAGCCGGCCGTCGCGAGGGCGGCCACGGGTGGGGTCGGGGCGCCAGCCCTGAGAGGCGAGGGGTATGGACATCAACGACTTATTCACCACCGGACTCAACGTGGATGACGCCCTGAACCTGCTGTATGACGTGGCGGTCTACGTCCTGGGCATGTCCATCTACGCTGTCTTCGTCTTCAAGTACTACCGGTTCGTGGCTTCCAAGGACATGTTCGCGCTGGACCTGTCCAGATTCGAGGAACGGAGCCTCCGGTGGGCACGGTCAACCCTCCACGTCATCCTCTACGTGTTCAAGTACCTCATCGTCTTCCCGGTCTTCGCCTTCTTCTGGTTTGCCGTTCTGACGCTGATCCTGGCGTTCCTCTCGAAGGACCAGACTTTTTCCGAGACGCTGCTGGTGGCGCTCGCGACGGTCAGCGCGATCCGCGTGACGGCGTACTATAACGAGGACCTCTCGCGGGACCTTGCGAAGATTCTGCCGTTCGCGGTGCTGGCCATCTTCCTCATTGACGCGTCGTTCTTCTCTGTAGGGGAGTCTCTCGACATCCTGAAGGAGGCCGGGGACTACACGGAGAAGATCGTGTACTCCCTGACGTTCATCGTGGCCCTGGAGCTCGTGCTGCGGGTCCTGAACGGCATCGTGACGGCGATATCGCGCCTCGGGCAAGCGGCGGCGAAGGTGGACGAGCCGGAGGAGGACGCGGCGGGGCGGGAGCAGTAGGGCCCGGCGTCCAGCCGGACGCAGTTTCGTTGGGGACGTGCTTGTGCAGCGCACGCGCCGGCGTGCGTTCCAAAGCATCATACGCCTTCATCATGCGTTATCATTCTTTGCCAGCACTTTTGAGAGGGTAGGTGGAACTATGGAAATCGACACTCAAGGGCATCTCAGCACGATGGGGCGGTCTGTGTTGTATCTAGAGCGCGACGGGAAGGGGGCCTCCGCGGTCATCCTCGCCCGCAGCTTCCAGACGACGATTGAGGACGTGTGGGAGGCCATGACAACCAGCGATCGCATACCGCGCTGGGCTATGCCCGTCTCCGGCGATCTGGAGCTTGGGGGCCGCTTTCAGCTCGAAGGCAACGCGGGCGGGACGGTGGTGGAGTGCGAGCCGCTGTCACGCTTCTCGGTCACCTGGGAGTTCATGGGGGACGTCAGCTGGGTGGACGTCCAATTTGCGGACGACGGGGCCGGCAACGTCACGGTGACCGTCACACACACTGCGATCCTCTCGCCCTTCTGGGACGACTACGGGGCGGGCGCGGTGGGCGTTGGCTGGGAGACGGCGCTCTTGGGGCTCGCACTCCACATTGCGGACCCGGATGCGGCGAAGCCGGACGAAATGGAGTTCGTCACGTCGCCGGAGGGGAGAGCCTACATAGAAGGCAGCAGCGAGGCATGGGGGCAGGCGTCGATCGCGGCTGGAACGGACCCCGACGCGGCGCAGGCGGCGGCACGGCGCACGACGGGGTTCTACACGGGCGAGCCGGTGGAACCTGCTTGACGATTCGCCTTATATTCGTCGCGTTTGCGATTCTTGTGTTGGCGGCTTGCGATTCGACGGAGGAAGAGGTGGTGATTACCCCCGGCGTTGATAATTCTACGCCGGAAGCAATCCTGCCTTCGCCGACTCCCGTGCCGCCGACGCCTGTGCCCGCCACGCCGACGGCGGCGGCTGTAGTCGCGTCCGACGGGGTCGCGGTGGATGCGGCCGTCGCCGCGCGGACGCTGGTGCAGCTTGTGGACCCGCTGGACGAGCCGGAGTTCTACTGCGTGGACGTGCCCGGCTTCGGGTCGAGCCTGAGGCTGGAGGCGGCGCTGATGGCGCATACGTGCAAGCCGGGGGCGGACGACGAGATATTCGCGGTGAACCAGCCCGGGCCGGGCAACCTCGTCATGCCGGCATACGACCTGTGCATGGAGGCGAGCGGGACGGAGTCGCCCTCGGAGCTGCTGCTGCGGGAGTGCTCGGACTCGGCGATGCAGCAGTTTGTGCTGGACGACGAGGGGGCACTGACGCTTGCAGGGACGGGGCTGTGCGTCGCGGCGGCGCCGGGCGCCGGGGAGCCGACGGGCGGGCCGAGCCACGTGCGCCGCGACCTCGCGCTGGTGGACTGCGGCGAGGCGGAACCTGCGCTGCGGCAGTGGGCGTTTCCGGGGCCGTCGCCGGCGTAGGGGCGCCGTCTCTCGCTTGTCACCCTAGCGCCGGCCGATGAACTCCAGCACGAGGCCGTTGAAGACATCGGGCCGTTCCCAGAAGCCCGCGTGTCCGGCGTCGGGCAGCAGCTCGAACTTGGAGCCCGGAATGTGTGCCGCGAGCATTCGCATGAGGGCCGGTGGAGCGAGGAGGTCGGCGTCTCCCGACAGCACGAGCGTTGGGGGCTGCATGGTCTGGAGCCGGGCGTAGGTGATGGGTTTGCTGACCGGGGGAAAGGGGCGAGTGCCTTCGGGCCTGGCGGCGTGGTCGATTTCCAGCCAGCGCGCCACTCCCTCGGGGTTGGTGGCGCGGTAGGAGGGGCCGAGCTCGCGCAGCTCCACGGGGAGGTCCTGGATCTCCGGCGGGCGGGCGCGCCGCTGGACCTCGAGGTAGGGCTCGTCCTGCACGCCGCCGATGGTGTTGGCGGCGACGAGGCTGCGGACGCGCTCCGGATGGGCGAGGGCGTAGTCGAGGGCGATGAGGCCTCCGGCGGCCGTCGCGACGAGGTGCACGGGCGGGAGGGCGAGGGCTTCCAGCAGGGCGTGAAGGTCGTCGCTGGCAGACTCGGTAGGGGGCTCAGGGCTGGTGGGGTGGGAGCGGGCCCAGCCTCGGCGGTCGTAGGTGACGCAGCGGTAGCCGGCGGCGGTGAAGGCGGGGAGCTGGTGGACCCAGGAGTCGGCGGCGCCGGTGAGCGCGTGGAGGAAGACGACCGGGTTACCGGGGCCGCCGGTGTCCTCATAGTAGAGGTTGACGCCGGGTAGGGGGAGGCAGGGCATGGGGGAACCGTCCTTCCTAGTGGTGGCCGTCAGGTTCACTCGATGTCAAAACCCCTTCCAGCCGGGGATGGCGGTTGCCTGGCGGACCCAGTCCGCCATTTGCTCCTCGTCGTAGTTGCCGTCCTCGTAGATGTGGACGTAGCGGGCGTCCGGGTCCTTGGAATCGACGGGGGGCATGGGGGTCAGCGACTTGCCGTAGAGGAAGGCGACCTTGATGTACTTCGCGAAGCAGTGGAAGCTGATGGACCAGCCCATGCCCTGGACGCCGTAGAAGGGGGAGTTCCAGCGCACGGCCTTCCGGATGCCGGGGACGGTGGCGACGATGAGGTCATCGAGGCGGCGGCCGATGTCGCGCTTCCAGCCGGGCATGGCGGCGATGTAGGCCTGGACGGGGCCGTCGCCGTCGCCCTTCGGGACCTGGGGGTTGCCGCCGGAGAGGAGGACGACGCCGTCGGCGTTGGGGACGAGGGGGGGCCTCTTCGCGGCGTTCGTTCTTGTTCCGGGCGACTTTTGGGCCATTGCGTTCACCTGAAACGTAGCCTTGGAAGGCTGATTTGGCGAGGAACGGGGCCACGCATGTCAAGGCTGGTGGGCCCGGATGGATTCGAACCATCAACCCAACGATTATGAGTCGTTTGCTCTGCCCTTGAGCTACGGGCCCCAGATTTGATGATAGCATAGGCGCATCTCCGCTTGGGGGTTCTCTCTTGCTGCTGGGTGACGTGGTGTTCTGGGTGGGCATTGTGCTGCTGGCCGGCGGGCTGTTGTGGCGCGTCCGGCTCCGTCGCGACGATGAGGCTGTTGGAGGGCGGCTCGCCGGGCGCGCGCCGTACCTGCTCATGCTGGCCGGGGTTGTGCTTGCAATCGCGGGGCTTGTGCTTACCGGAACGCTGTAGCGCGGAAGCCTCTCAATTCGCCCCGCTCTATGCCGCCTCGCGCGGGGGTATTATGGGAGCAGGGAAATCACGGAGACAGGGCGCGGTGCGGGCATCGGCCCGGAGGGCGCAGGAACCCCCGCGAAAGGAGGGCGTTATGGCCGAGGAGTTTGATGTTGTCGTCATTGGCGGCGGGCCGGCCGGGGAGAATGTGGCCGGACGAGTGCGGGCCGGCGGACTGACGGCAGCCGTCGTGGAGTCGGAGCTGGTGGGCGGCGAGTGCTCGTACTGGGCGTGCATGCCCAGCAAGGCGCTGCTGCGGCCACAGGAGGCGCTGGCGGTGGCGCAGCGAGTGCCCTCGCTGCGGGGCGCGATCACAGGGGGCATCGACGTGGCGCGGGCGCTGCGGGCGCGGAACGCCTTCGCCAGCAACTGGAACGACGAGGGGCAGGTGCAGTGGCTGGCGTCTGTGGACGCGACGCTGGTGCGCGGGCACGGGCGCATCACGGGCGAGCGGACGGTGTCCGTGACCGGCTCGGACGGCGCGGTGCAGGAGCTTTCGGCACGGAAGGCCGTGGTGGTCGCGACGGGGACCGCGGCGGCGATGCCGCCCATCGAGGGGCTGGCGGACTCGGAGCCGTGGGACTCGCGGAAGATCGTCTCGGCGCAGGACGTGCCGGAGCGGCTGATCATCCTGGGCGGGGGCGTCATCGGCGTGGAGATGGCGCAGGCGTGGCGGTCGCTGGGGTCCGAAGTGACCATCGTCGAGCTGCAGGACCGGCTGCTGCCCGTAGAGGAGCCGGCGGCCGGGGAGTTCGTGGCCAAGGCCTTCGAGTCGAGAGGCATCGACGTGCGCACGGGGCAGGGCGTGACCAAGGTGTCGCGAGACGGCGGCACGGTGACGGCCACACTGGCCGACGGGAGCACGGTCGAGGGCACGGAGATCGTCGTGGCCGTGGGGCGGGCGGCAAACACGCGGGACATCGGGCTGGACAGCGTGGGGCTGACGCCCGGCCGGTACATCGACGTGGACGACCACCTGGTGGCCACCGGTGTGCCCGGCGGGTGGCTGTACGCGATCGGCGACGTGAACCGCCGCAGCCTGCTGACGCACATGGGCAAGTACCAGGCGCGCAACGCGGGCGACCACATCCTGGGGCTGGACGTCACCTCGTGGGGAGACAACATCGGCAGCCCGCGGGTGGTGTTCACGGACCCGCAGGTGGCCGCGACGGGGCTGACGGAGCAGCAGGCGCGCGACAAGGGGTTGAACGTGCGGGTGGTGACGTACCCCTACGGCGCCAGCGGCGGCGCGGCGGCGATGGGGGAGGGCATCGACGGGGAGTGCAAGTGGGTGGTGGACGAGGACCGGCGGACGCTCGTTGGCGCGACGTTCGTCGGGCCGGGCGCGGGCGAGCTGATCCACGCGGCGACCATCGCCATCGTGGGGGAGGTGACGCTCGACAGGCTGTGGCACGCGGTGCCGTCGTTCCCGACGGTCAGCGAGTTCTGGCTGCGGTTCCTGGAGATCTATGGGCTGTAGCCGACGTGTGAGGGGCCTGCCTTCGCAGGAACGACGAGGTTGAGATGGGGCGGGAACCTCATTGCCGGAAAGCGCGTCTATGTGTCTTATAGTAGGTAGTTGGAGAAAGGAGGTTGACTTTCAGCTAGGGCTTTGATACTGTTTGCGCACCTACTGCCCATAGGTTTGCCAACTTGTGACTAGGAGGGAGCTATGAGGGCAATTTCGGTCGGTGTGAGGCCGATGGTACTTCTGGCGATGGCGATGGCGATGGCGCTCGCGTTTGCGTTTGCCTGTGGCGGCGACGACGAGACGAGCACCGGGACCACCGCGACCACGACCACGACCACCATGACAGAGGCCCAACAACCCGTTGCACCGGCAGCAGCGCCGACGGCAGCGGGCATTTTCGCCGCGCCGGCGCAGCCGGACGCCGCTGCGATGCCGATTCTTGACGCACCCACAGTGACGGACAATCCCGTGATGACAGCGAAGATCACGCGCGTGGTCTTCGGCATGGAGCCGGAGTCCCAGGAGCACAACACTCCGGGCAGGCTCGGCCCGCCGACCAACACCCAGAACAACCCAATGTACGAGTACCTCATCGGCATGGACCCGGTGACGGGCGCATGGGTGCCTGAGCTGGCGACGGAGTGGAGCATCGAGCCCGACAACGCTTCCATCCGGTTCCAACTGCGCAAGGGCGTCCCGTTCCACAATGGTTGGGGCGAGATGACCGCCAAGGACGTCCGCCACACGTGGCAGGACATCACCCACCCCGAGGCTTCCCACGGTAACAGCGGAAACCTCCGCCGTGACGTCGAGGACGTACTGATCGTCAACGACTACGAAGTCATCTTCAAGTCGCCGTCCGCGAACGCGGGTCTCCTGTGGATCCTGACCCGCCAGGAGCAGAGCATCCTGGTGCAGAGCAAGGACCACTACGACGAGATTGGCGTGCCCGACCTGACGAAGCCGGCCATCGCTGGCACCGGTGTCTACCAGGAAGTGGAGCGGCGCCAGGGTTCCTACGTGCTCTACGAGCGCCCCCCCTACACCCACTGGAAGATGACCCCGGACTTCCAGGAACTGGAGATCAAGTGGGTGCCTGAGGCTTCCACTCGCCTGGCAGGCCTGCTGACGGACGAGATTCACGTGACTGAGCTTCCGGACGACCTGAAGATTCAGGCCGAATCCGCGGGCATGGCTCTCGCAACTGGCAACGCCGCCGGTCTGCGTGCGTTCATGGGCCTGCGCTATGGCGCACGCTGCCCTTGCGACATCGACACCCGCACCACAATCCCGGCCCTTGATGCCTCCTACAAGTTCCCGGATGCACCGTTGCACGACATTCGCGTGCGCCGTGCGTTGAACCAGGCAATCGACCGCAACGCCATCAACGAGGCGTTCTTCGGCGGCAAGGGCGACCCGATGGTGCGGAACCACCATCACCCGACCCGCCCGGGCTGGGACCCTTCATGGGAGACCCGGTTCGAGGATGCCTACGGCTACAATCCGACGAAGGCCAGGGAACTCTTGACAGAGGCCGGATACGGGCCTGACAACCCCTACGAGATCAACGTCCAGTTGACGCAGGCACTCGGCTGGCCCGGCGGTCCCGACGTTGCTGAAGCCGTCGCCGGTTTCTGGCGCGACGTGGGCGTCAAGACCAACTTGGTCACGCAAGACCCAGCCACCTACCGGGCGCAGGGCCGCAACTTCGAGTTCTCCAACCGAGCCATCATCAGCGGCACCAGTTCCCACATCCTGATGGGCACCCGCGTGTACGACATCGCGGCTAACCCAAGGATCGGCTCGCCGGAGGTCCCGGAGCGCGACGAGATTTACTACGAAATCGCTCGGACCCTTGACGCCGACAGGCAGGCGGAGTTGTTCAAGCAACTAGGCGAGATCTCGTTCCTCGGCTACTACGACATCCCGTTGTTCTGGCTGCCGCCTGAGGCCGCCTTCAACCCCAACTTCGTCAGCGACTACGTCTACCCCGGCTCCGTGACGGGCACGTGGACCCACATGGAGTTCATCCGGGCCGCACAGTAGCTGACGCTGGTTAAGTAGCCAAGACAAAAGAGCGCCCCCGCCGGAAACGGCGGGGGCGCTTCACGTCCTTCCCCGCTCGCCCTGAGGGAATTTGAAGGGCCTCCCACCATACCGGCGAGCGCCGGTATTCAAAGGGGGTTGCGGCGAGCTTTCTGGATTCCGGCTTCCGCCGGAATGACGGTGGGCGCGGCTCGTCCGCTACGGGGCGGCGTCCTCCATGATCTCCAGCTCTCGCCGGACGATGGCGGCGCCCTGTACGAGGGCTTGGAGCTTGGCGTAGGCCACGGGCCTCGGGAGGTACTTCATGCCGCAGTCTGGCGCGAGGACGAGGCGATCGGGAGGGAGGTGGCGCAGGGCGGCGCGGATGCGGCCCGCGACGGTCTCGGGCAACTCGACGTCGGGGTCGGCGAGGTCCAGGACGCCGAGGATGATGGTCTTGGACGGGAGGAGCTGCAGGGAACGCAGATCAAGGCCGGGCTGCGCGGCCTCGACGGACACTTGCTGCACGCTGCTGGCGTCAAGCTCCTCGAGGAAGTCGTAGGCGTTGGGCTTGGCGCCGGGGACCTTGGCGGCGTAACCGAAGCAGAGGTGGAGCGCGGTGACGCCTTCGGCGCCGCCCAGGGCGCGGTCGATGGCCTCGACGGCGAACTCGCGGGCGGCGCCGGCGCGGGCCTGCAGCCAGGGCTCGTCGAGCTGGACGACGTCTACGCCGGCGGCGAAGAGGTCGCGCACCTCCGCGTTGACGGCGCCGGCGAAGGCGAGCGCCAGGGCGCGCGGGTCGCGGTAGTAGTTGTCGACGCACTGCTGCGAGAGGGTGAAGGGGCCGGGGACGGTGACCTTGACGGCGCGGCCGGTCGCGCCGCGCAGGAAGCGGGCCTCGGCGAGCAGCACGGGCTGGGTGCGGGCGATGGGGCCGACGACGCGGGGCACCTCGACCGTCGTGCCGGCGCGGCGGCCAGGGACAATGCCCGGACGCTCCGGGTCGACGCCGCTGAGGGCGGTGGCGAAGGCGCTGGAGTAGCTCTGGCGGCGCACCTCGCCGTCGGTGACCACGTCGATGCCGGCGCGCTCCATGTCGCGGATGGCGACGGCGGCGGCGGCGTCGAGCGCCTCGGGCAGCGCCTCGTCCGGGACGCGCCAGAAGCCGCGCTGCAGGACGCGGGGCACCGTGCCCCGCGTCAGCACGTCGCGGTCGACGAGCCAGTCGGGCTGCGGGTAGCTGCCGACGACCGTGGTCGGCAGGAGCTTGTCGGGGATCATCGGGCCTCCGGCGGGGGCTAGCCCCAGAGCTCGGAAGTGGCCAGGTCCGCGCCCTCCTTGAGGGCCTTGAACTTGGCCCACGCGATCTGCTGGTGGACGCGCCCTCCGAGGCCGCAGTCCGTGCCGGCGATGACGTTCTCGCGGCCGACGAGGCTGGCATACTTGAGGATGCGGTCGGCGACGAGGCGCGGGTGCTCGACGACGTTGGTCGCGTGGCTGACGACGCCGGGGACGAGGAGCTTGCCGTCGGGCAGCTTGGTTGTCTCCCAGACGCGCCACTCGTGGTCGTGACGGACGTTGCCGGCCTCGATGGAGAAGGCGTCGGCGTTGACCTTGAGCATGATGTCGACGATGTCCTCGAGGGGGATGTCGTAGGTGTGCGGGCCGTGCCAGCTTCCCCAGCAGATGTGGTAGCGCACGAGCGACGAGGGGACGTTGGACAAGGCGTAGTTGAGGGCTTCCACGCGCAGGTCTGCGTACTTGCGGTACTCGTCCAGGTCAGGGCGGGAGACGAGCATGTCCCAGGTGTCGGGCAGGCCGGGGTCGTCGATCTGGATGACGAAACCGGCGTTGGCGATGGCCTCGTACTCCGGCCGCATCATCTCGGCGATGGCGTAGACGAACTCCTCTTCCGTCTTGTAGTACTCGTTGAAGAGCCGGTGGTCGATGGTGCCGGGGGCGAGGGTGGGGATGAACCCCTCGGCGTAGTCCACGCCCTCCAGCGCCGCTTGAAAGTTGGCGACGTCCGTGTTGACGAGGTCATGGCCGATGTAGGAGAGGGGCCCCGTGCAGATCTGCATCTCGCGAGGCTGGTATTCGCTGCTGACCAACCTCAGGCCAAAGCCCGATTCCTCTGCGTAGAACTCCCGAAAGTCGGTGCGGTCGCGGCCGTCCATGCTCATGGAGGCCACCTGACCCTCAGCGGGCACCTTCATCTCGAAGCCGCTGATGCGCTCGTCCAAGTAGAGGTTGAAGCTGGGCTTGGACTCCTCGCCCTCGCCGATGACGTCTATGCCCAACTCGACCTGCCGGTCGACCACCTCTTTGACCGCCTGCTTCACCTTTTGGTCGAATTCGGCCGGGTCATACGGCTGACCGGTGCGCTTTGCGGTGAGCAACGGCTGCAGGTACTTCGGACGGGGCAGGCTTCCTGCGTGCGTGGTGAGAATGTGGTCTTCACTTCGCTTCATGGGGACGGTCCCTCCTGCGTTGAGTTGACACTTGTGCCTGGAGATGCGGCACGGGCGCAGTCCATGGACACCTGCACCGTGCGGCGCACGAATGCTATGGGGAAGGTGAATGGGTGTCAAGGGCGGAAGAGGAGCCCCCTGTCGAGCGCGTCGACAGGGGGCTCCTTGGCCAGATACACAGGTCCGAGCGCTAGCGCTGGTACCAGCCCGAGCCGAATATGAGGCCGTCTTTCTCGACGACCCACGAGTGTTTCTGTTCCTCAGCACCGGTGTTGGGGTTCAGGTACGTGTAGCTGACCCAATCGCCGTCTTCCGTGGCGGCCGCAAGGGCGTTTCCGAAGTGGAACCCGTCGGCTCCCTTGAAATCGTCCGACGACAGGGGCTTGCCAACGTTGTCAGGAATGGTGGCGTGGGCGATGAGCACGCCGTCCTCGTCGGCAATGAAGACGTACCAGTCGCCGTCGACGCTTGCCATGGTGTTGTAGTAGGCGACCGTGTCGTCGAGGCCGTCGTCCTCGTATCGCACGATGGCGTCTTCAACAAAGTACCTGGTGTATGCGCCGGGCTCCGTGACGGGCGAAGGAGTTTCACTGGTGTTGACCGAGACGTTTACACAGGCTGCAGCGAGCGCAAAGGCCGCAAAGGCAATTAGTGCAAGGGAACCGGTATTCAGGCACCTGCCGGGGCTCCAGTTCATGGTGTTTCTCCCTCCACTTCGGAACCAAGTTTGCTTGATTGCCAATCTCAGAATACGTTGGGCCTTTGTTTCTTACAAGCAAAAAGTACAAAAGCCCCTAACGTGGGGCCATTTGATAGTGTACCATCTGCGGGTGAAACCCTGATAAAAACGAAGGAGGGGTGGTAGTGAAGACACTGCGGACGACGATATTTGTCCTTGTCGCCCTCGTTGCCCTGTTTGCTGTGGCGTGCGGTGATTCCGAGGAGGAGACCGTGGTGGAGCCGACACCCGAGCCCACGGTGGCGCCAACGCCTGTGCCCCCGACACCGGTTCCCCCGACGCCGACTTCCGAGCCGGTCATGCCGCCCGCTGATTCGACGGACGGCGACGCGACGGCCATGACGTTCGACGTGCCGGACTTCGGGCCCGAAACGACGGGCCAGGAAATTGCCGATGCGTTCTTCAGTCCGGAGGAGATTTCCTGCATCACCACCGCCATAGGTCCCGAAGGGGTCCAGGCATTGCTTGGGGCAAACGTACTGGACCCAGCCGCGCAAGGCTCGACAGAGGTGTTCGGCGAGTGCCTTACCCAGGAGAATTCCGTCACGCTCTTCCTTGCGGGGTTCAAGGCAGCAGCCGGCGGCGCCTTTGACGAGGACACCCTGAACTGTATCGGCAACGCGATTGCGCCGAACTACAAGGCGCTGTTCGCGGCTGAGACGGACCCGGCAGTGATGTTCGGGATATTGCCCTGTCTCTCTCCAGAACAGATGACGGCGCTATCAGGTCTCGCGCCTCAGTAGCGGGGCGGGCTTACAGTAATTGGTGACGTGCCCTCCGGTGTGGAGGGCGGCACGGGCGGGGGCAGCGACCCCGCCCGTCTTGTCGCCGTGAAGTACCGCGCAAGTGTCACTGTCACAGTTGCTCCCTGGCTGAGGGATTGGTAGGCTTCGCACCATCCCGGACCATTGAACATTGCAATCTTTGTGGGGGAACCGCATTGCAGGTTTACCTGGAGCCATACGGCAGGCCATCGCGAGAGCGGCTGCAGGCGCTGGTGGCAGAGGCCAAGGCAACGAACCCGCTGGCACCGGTGACCGTCGTGCCGCCGAACGCCTACGCGGGCATCGGCCTGCGGCGCGTGCTGGCGGGGGAGAGCGGGCTGCTCAACGTTGGCTTCATGGCCTTCGCGCGCCTGGCAGAGCAGCTTGGCGCCCCGAGCATGGCGGCGCAAGGACGCCGGCCCCTGTCGGCCGCGGCGGAGATGGCCGTGATCCGCGGGGTGGCGACCGAGCTCGCAGGGCAGGGGGGGCCGCTCGGCGGCGTCGCGACGCACCCGACGCTGCACCGCTCGCTGCAATCGACGTTCCAGGAGCTCGTGAAGCTGACAGAGAGCGAATTGGACGCGCTGGCGGCGTTGGACGACCTGAGGCAGGCGACGGTTGAGTTGTTCCGCAGCTTCCGGGACCAGACCAAGGGGTACTACGGGCGGGAGGACATGGCGTGGGCGGCTGCTGAGGCGGTGCGCTCGGGCAGGGGGGAGCCGGCGCTGCGAGACCTAGGCGGGCTGGTCTTCTTCCTCCTACCGAAACCCTCGCCCGCCGAAATTGCGCTTCTGGACGCGCTTGCCGGAGCGGCACCGTGCAACCTCGTGGTGGGCCGTGCGGGCGAGGCGGACGTCGACGACGCGGAGGGCGTGTGGTGGGAGAGCCTTGGCACGGCGACCGCCGCGGGGTCCAGCGCCGACTCGACGGGCGTTGACGCCGCGCCAGAGGCAATCGTGTCGGCGCCGGACGCGCGCGAGGAGGTGCGGCAGGCAGTGCGGGAGATGCTTCGCCTGGCGGAGGATGGCGTGCCCTTCCACCGCATGGCGGCGCTCTACCGACGGGTCGACCCCTACGCCTTTCAGCTACGAATGGAGCTTGGCTTCGGGGGGATACCGGTGGCCGGGCCGGACCCGTCGCCGCTGCGGGACTCGGCGTCCGGGCGACTGTTCACCGGACTGCTTGCGGTCATCGAAGACGACTTTGGCCGGGCGTCGCTGATGCAGTGGCTGGCGGACGCGCCGGTGTGGAACGCCGCGAGCAACCATTCGGCCTCCGGCGAGCGCCAGCGGTGGGAGGCGCTCTCGCGGGAAGCGGGCATCGTGCGCGGCGTGGAGCAGTGGAAGGACAGGCTGCAGAAGCTCACCGCCGAGCTGGAAAAGCGCCTTGAGCCGTCGGAAGGACGGGGCGAGCTCAGCGAAGGCCAATCGAGGGCGTATGCCGAGCGGGTTGCCAGCGCCAAGCGGCTGGCCGCGTTTGTGGAGCGGCTGTCGGAGCAGGCGCCCCCGGTGAACGGCAGCGCGTGGAGCGCGTACGCAGGGTGGGCCAAGAGCGCTCTCAGGGACTATGCACAGGGACAACGCGGATGGACAGAGCCACAACTGGACGCGCTGCGCCGCATCGAACTGGCGTTGGAGGAGTTGGGCAAGCTGGACGCCGTGGAAGCTGAGACGACGCTGGCGAGGTTCCGGCAGGCGCTTGACCATGCACTCTCAAGACCCGTCGGCCGAAGCGGGGCCACGGGCACGGGCGTATTCGTGGCGGGGCTTGGCACGGCGACCGGCATGGAGTTCGAAGCTGTCTGGCTGCTGGGCATGTCGGAGGGTGACTCCCCGGCTCGAGCCAGCGAAGACCCGCTGCTGCCCGATGCGATACGGGCGACATTGCCCAAGCGGACGTTGCCGCTACGGCGGGAGGAGCAGCTGCTGGAGCGCGGCAGCTACCTGGCCGCGCTGGCGACGGGGCAACGCAGGCGGCTTTCATACTCCCGTGTGGATCCGGTTCAGCGGCGGCCGCAGTACCCCTCGCCCTGGCTCCTCGAGGCCGCATCGACGCTGGCCGGCGAGCCCGTGACGTCCGACAGGCTCAACGGGTACGGCGCACCCTGGATGACGGTGATCGAGTCGATGGAGGACGCGCTGCGGTTGGCGGAGAGAGGCCGCGCCGCCGACGGGCACGAGTATGACGTGCTGGCGCTTGCCGACTGGCGCAGGTCGGGGAACCGCCTTCGCTGGCACCCGCTGGCGTCGGGCGGCGCGCCGCTGGGCCGCGCGCTCGCGATGGAGCGAGGGCGCGGTTCGACGGAACTCACGGCGTGGGACGGGTATGTTGGCGACATCGCGCCGGGCAGCGCGCGGTTGGGGGGGTCGCTCTCGCAGGTCATGTCGCCGACGCGACTCGAGACGTGGGCCACCTGCCCGTACCGGCACTTCCTTGGAAGCGTCCTCCGGCTTGCGGCATGGGAGACGCCGGAAGAGGTGTTGACCATCTCCGCGCTGGAGCGGGGCAACCTGATCCACGGCATCCTGGAAGCGTTCATCAATGAGGCGCTCGCAGCGGGAGCTCCCCAGCCGGAGCAGGGGTGGACGGCACAGGACCGGGAGCGGCTCCGGGAGATTGCTGCCGAGAGGTTCGCGGATGCCGAGCAACGGGGCGTGACCGGACGGCGCGCACTGTGGGAGGTGGTGCAGGAGGACATTCTGCAGGACCTGGACCGGTTTCTGGAGGACGATGCGCGATACCGGGCCGCCGAGGGCATGCTGCCCCTTCACGCCGAGTACGGGTTTGGCTTTGGCAGCGGCGATCCGGTGTCACTGACGCTGCCCGGCGGCGCAGTGCAGTTTCGCGGTTACATCGATCGGGTGGACGCCTCCGCCGACGGTCTGCGCGCGGTGGTGATGGACTACAAGACCGGCAACACTTACCAGTATCAGAAGATGAAGGATGACCCGCTGGTGGCGGGGAAGAAGCTGCAGCTGCCCGTCTATGCGCTGGCGGTGCGCGAAAGGATGCTGCCGAACGCCACGCTGCGAGCGGAATACTGGTTCGTGTCCGCCACGGGCGCTGCGGCGCACTACCCCGTTGACCTGGACGCCATCGAAGCAACGTTCAGAACGACGGTGCTGTCCATCGCCGAGGGGGTCCGCGGCGGCGTCTTTCCCGCCGTCCCAGGACCCAACCGCAACGGCGAGTTCGAGAACTGCCGCTACTGTGACTTCAAGCGAGTCTGTCCCGCCAACAAGCAAGCGTTGTGGGCGCGAAAGGCGGGCTCGCAGCAGGCGCAGGCCTACGCGAGGCTCGGCGCACCCGCGGGCGACGAGGACGACAGCGAAGAAGAGGACGTCGAATGACCGGGCATCAGGGTTTCGAGGACCAGCATCACCGTGACCGCATTCAGTCCAGCCTGGACGAGAACCTCTTCGTCGAGGCGGGCGCCGGCACCGGGAAGACCACCGCGCTGGTGGGACGCATCGTCACACTGATCACTTCAGGACAGGGCCAGATGGCGGGACTGGCAGCCATCACGTTCACGGAGGCGGCCGCCGCCGAGCTGCGGGACCGTGTGCGGCGGGAGCTCGAGAAGGCGGCGGCGGACGAGGGCCTGGACGCGGACTCGCGTGCCAGGCGCCGAAAGTCTGTGGCGGAGATGGACGCGGCGTCGATCCAGACGCTGCACAGCTTTGCGCAGTCGCTGTTGCGGGAACTCCCGCTGGAGGCGGGGCTGCCGCCGGGCTTCGAGATGATGGACGGTGTCGAGGCGGACCTGCGCTTCCAGGAAGCGTGGGACGCATGGCTGGACCATACGCTGGAATCAGACGACCTGGGGCCCAAGCTGGCCCGGGCGCTGCACCTTGGCCTGAACCTGGAGCTACTCCGCCAAATCGCCATGCTTCTCGACCGTGACTACGACCTCGTAGCGAAGGCGTCCATCCCGGCAGCGCCCGAACCGCCGCTCACTATTGGCGCCCGGTTGGCTGAGGCGTTGCCGGAAATCGAACGACTGATGGATCTGTCGCAGATTGGCGCGGGCGACCCGCTGTACGACCTCGCGACGGAGGTTGCAGGGGTGGCGCAGCGGTTGCCGGAGGCTGGCAGCGCCAGCCTCGGAGGCAACAGTCCCGGCGGTAATCGTGGCAGCTATGAGCGGGCAATCGTGCGACTGCTGGGCTGGCAGCGGCTGCACACCAACCGCGGCAGCATGAGGGACTGGGACAAGGACCCAGTCAGCGGCGACAACGCTTGCAGGCTGCTGAAGGCCCTCATGAAGGAGCTGGACGACATCCGCCAAGAGGAGATCCTGGCGCTGCGGAGGGCAGCCTTCACACCGGCGCTGGAGGCTGTGCGGGAGTTTGTGGTGGAGCAATCTCACAGGAGGAAATCGGCCGGGCAGGCAGGGTTCCACGACCTGCTTGTGTGGGCGCGGGACATGCTGCGCGACAACCGCGAGGCGCGTCGGCGGTTCCAGCGAAAGTTCCACCACATCCTTGTGGACGAATTCCAGGACACGGACCCCATCCAGGTGGAAATCGCCTTCTACCTTGCGGGTGACCCGGACGAGACCAATGCCGGCGCGTCCGGGGGCTGGGAGGCGGTCGCACCGGTCCCCGGCAAGCTATTCATGGTGGGTGACCCGAAGCAGTCGATCTACCGGTTCCGCCGGGCGGACATCGTGACGATGGCGCACGTACGCGACCACCTCGTCGACGAGAGCACACCGTTGCAGCAGAACTTCCGCTCGCAGCAGAGCATCATCTCGTGGGTCAACCACGTTTTTGGGAAGTGGATGCGGGCAGACCACCAAGAACTGCAGGCGGAGTACCGGGACCTCGTCGCCACCCACGGAGTGACCGAGGAGGGCCAGGAAGCGCCGGAGCCGGCGGTGTACTACATGGGCGAGGACATCGACGCCAGTATGGACACCGCCAGGCGCATGGAGGGCCAGGCTTCGGCCGCCCTGGTGCGCGAGATCAGGGAGGACCGGTGGCAGGTGCGGGACCAGTCGACGGAGGCGTGGCGGGACGCCACCTACCGGGACGTTTGCGTTTTGCTCCCGACAAGAACAAACCTTGACACGCTGGAGCAGGCGCTGGAAGCGGCGGACGTGCCCTATCGAATTGAGAGCGAGTCAATCGTGCTTGGCACGGAGGACGTGCGGCAACTGCTGAATTGTCTACGGGCCATCGATAGTCCGGGTGACCAGGTGGCGCTGGTTGCCGCGCTGCGCTCGTCGGCATTCGCCTGCAGCGACGTGGAGCTTCTGCAGTTTGCCGACAGTGGGGGGCGCTTCGACTACCTGCATCCCGGGGCGGCCACGGGGCCCGTTGCCGACGCCCTGGCGGCGTTGCGCGAGTTCCACGAATCTTCCGGGCTGACGCCACCGGACGCGTTCATAGAGGCGTTCATCCGGGAACGCCGGCTGGTGGAACTCTCCTTCGACCGGCGGCGGCCGCGGGAGCGGTGGCGGCGGCTGCGGTTCGTGGTGGAACAGGCGCGAGCGTACCTTCGGGCGGGCGGCAGCTCGCTGCGGGGGTTTCTCGACTGGATCGAGCGGCAGGTGGCGGAGGGGGCTCGCGCGGTGGAATCGCCGGCGCCGGAGTCGGACGAGGACTGCGTGCGGATAATGACGATTCACGCGGCAAAGGGGCTGGAGTTTCCCATTGTGTTGCTCAATGGGCTTGGGGGTGGCCAACGCACTACACCGGAGGCCGTGATCGTGGACAGGAGCACTGGGCAGGCTGAAGTCAACATAAGCATTTCCCGGGGCGTTCACGTGTCAACGCAGGGGTATACGCCGGCGCAGGAACGGGAAAAGGCAGCGAGTGAGGCAGAGGGTGTTCGGCTGGCATACGTGGCCTGCACCCGCGCCAGGGACCATCTGGTTGTGAGCCTCTTTCGGAAGACCAGCAAGAATGACAATTCTCGGGCTGCCAAGATGGCAGGGTATTGCGAAGACCGCCCGGAACTTCATCGGGAGCTCGACTGGAGGCGGCTGGCGGCGGCCGCCGAGGCCTACGCGCCGCAGGCCGATGAGGACCGGGGCACGTCCGCTGGAGACTTCGACGGCGCGCGCGCCGAGTGGGCGGCGCGGCGCGAGTCGACCATTGCGGAGGCGTCTCAGCCGCAGGCGCAGGCGGTCACGGCCATCGCGCAGGGAACGAAGGGGCAGGCGCCCGGGTCCGCGCCGCCTGACGACACCGTGACGTCGGACAAGACAGAGGGCAGCGACGGCGAGGTATCGTACCGGCGTGGGCGCGCCGGCACGAACCTGGGCCGCGCAGTCCACGCCGTGCTGCAGAGCATTGACTTGCTGACGGGAGAGGGGCTGGAGGACATCTGCCGCGCGCAGGCGGAGGCGGAAGGCATCGGGGATATGGCGGAGGAGGTCATGGAGCTGTCACGCAACGCGCTGGCAATGAAGACCGTTCGGGACCTAGTTGCGATGGTTGGGCAGGGCTCTGCCAGCTACTACCGCGAGGTCTTCGTGAGCGCGAAGCTGGGCGGCAGGCTGGTGGAAGGGTTCATCGACCTGTTGATCGATAGGCCGGACGGCGTATCTATCGTGGACTACAAGACAGACCGCCTGACTCCGAAGGGAGTACAGGAGCTGGGGCCGGAGTATGAGATCCAATTGGGGCTCTATGCCTGGGCGGTCGCAGAGACCACCAAGAGGCCAGTGAAGGGGGCTACGCTTCTCTTCCTACGGCCCGAAGAAGAGCGGCCATTCACTGACGTCGATTCTCTCATTGGGCAGGCCAAGGCTGCTGCGGAGGCATGAGCGCGGGTAGCTGTTCACGCCGGGGAGCAATGGTGGGGGCCGCTTTGCGGCCCCCACCATTCGTTTTCGCGACGGAGTGGCTAAACCAAGATTCCGGGGGGGGGGAACCGCACGCCCGCGGCGGGGAGCCCGCCTGCGGTGGTTCTGCCCAA
>JAPONS010000014.1 GCA_026713825.1 Chloroflexota bacterium
AGGGAGGCCGCGTCACGAGGCTTCTTCCTCGGCTCGAAGGCCCCCTTCGGCTACCGGAAGGTCAAGGTCAGCGACGGGGCGAAGGAGCGTCCCACCCTGGAGGTTGACCCGGCCACCGCTCCGGTGGTGGAGGAGATATTCGAGAAGTCCCTTCGGGGCAGCGGCCTCAAGGAGCTGTGCAAGGAGCTGAATGACCGGGGCGTCACCAACCGGGGCAAGCGCTGGAACAAGGGCGGACTCCACTACGTGCTGCGGAACGAAGCCTACACCGGCGCCGCCGTATGGGGCAGGACGAACAAGGGAGAGAAGGCCCAGGACCCGGTGCGGGTTGAAGGAGCTTGGCCCGCGTTGGTGTCGAGGGACCTGTTCGAGGACGTGCAGCAGGCGATGAGCGACCGAGCCCCGAAGGTGCAGAGGCCCGCCAGGGTGGGCAGCCCGTACCTTCTGAGCGGGCTGCTCAAGTGCGGAGTCTGCGGCAAGCCCTACTCGGCCCAGGGAGCCAAGAGCGGGCAGTTCGCCTACTACATCTGCGGCACCCTGTTCCGGGAAGGAGCGGGGACGTGCAGCGCCCGCTACCTGAACGCCCCGAAGCTGGAGACGTTCGTGGTGGAGAAGATCAGGGAGCGGATACTGAACGAGGAGACCATCGTCGCGCTGGTGCAGCTGGTGGCCGAGGAGATCGACGCGATGGCCGGGGAGCTTGCCGGTAGGCTGGAGGTCGTCGAGGCGGAGCTTGATGACGTGCGGAAGCGCCTTGGAAAGCTCTACGAGGCCATCGAGACCAGCGAGCTGACCCTTGAGGTCCTCTCACCCCGAATCATGTCTCTGCGGCACCGTGAGGAGCAGTTGGAGGCTGCCAGGGACGAGGCCGAGACCCGGCTTGAGCAGCGCAGGGTTGTCCTGCCCGACACCGAGGAGATAGTGGAGTACGCGGCGGACTTCCGAAACTTCTTGCAGAAAGGGACGATCCCCGAGCGCAAGGCGCTCATCCGTAACTTCGTTGAGGGCATCGAGGTCAATGGAGACGAGGCCGTCCTGACGTACACCGTCCCCATGCCGAGCGACGGCGTGATGTCGGAATCGGCCTCGGTTCTTGATTTCGTCAAGCCCAGCCCACCAATTCCGACCATGACATGCTCTATTCATAACTGTTCGGCCGCTATTGTCGCTGGTCATCAGGGCGTTCATGGCTGAGGAAGACGGTGTTCACTTCAAGGGAAGGCGAAGAGTTACGGTGACGCCCTGTCCAGGCCCGTCGCTTGCTACGGCAATTTGACCGCCGTGGGCTTCCACTATGGCCCGGGTGATGGCCAGCCCAAGGCCCGTGCCGCCTATCCCGCGAGTGCGGGACTGGTCGGTGCGGTAGAAGCGGTCGAAGACATGGGGAAGGTCTGAAGCGTCGATGCCGATCCCGTCATCGGTGACTGAGATAGCCAGAAGCTCTTCGCCTTCCAGCCACGCCCTGAGCGCGACACTTCCCCCGGCTTCGGTGCAGTTAATGGCGTTGCTCACGACGTTTCCCAAGGCCTGGCCCATGCGCATCCGGTCAAGTTCCATGTCCGGGAGGTTGCCGGGCGCCTCCATCGACAGCTCAACCTGTCGAGCCTGAACCTGCGGCTGCCAGCGGTCCACCTCAGTCGTGAGCAACTCGTGAACCGAGCATGCTTGGAGGGTGAGCCTCAACTCGCCGCTGTCGGTCTCCGCAAGCCAGTCCAGATCGGTCACGAGGCCGCGCAGCCTGTCGACCTCCTGGATGATGTGGTCGGAGGCGCTCTCGGCGGTCTGGAGTCCATCCCGTTGCGCTCGCGCCTCCAGCTGTATCACGGTCAATGGCGTGTTCAGCTCATGGGAGACGTCGTTTATCAACCGTCTGCGGAGCTCGCGCTGGGTCTCCAGGGCGGAGGTCATCCGGTTGAAGGCCGCGCTCATACGGCCCAGTTCGTCCGAGGACGCCACCGGCAGCCGGGCCGTATCCCCCTGGGCAATAGCCTGGGTCGCCTCCGTCAGGGCTGCCACCGGCGCCGCGATGCGCTTGGACAACCAGGCGGCCAGCAGTACGGCAACCCCAACGGTCAGCATCCCACCGATGATGATCACGTACAGGAGCGTGCTCAGAAACCCATACGACTCGGCCGACAGGAGCTCACTGTTCACGTCCACGTAGACGTGGCCCACAGGCCGGTTCGCGTTCAAATCGAACACCGTCTCGCGATGCCCGTCCAGGCCGGCTGCGGCGGTCCCGGGCGATAGTTCCGACAGGTTGTCCCTCACCACCCGTCCATCGACGCCGACGATGACGACCCGTATCCGGTCCTCGTGCAGGAGTTCGACGTGACCCTCCTCCCCTCCCTCCGACCGCTCCCCCTGTGCAGCCTCGCCGTAGAGGTATCCGGCCTGGGAAAGCGGTCTGTCCACTGTCTCCCAGCTATCTGCGGCGGTGTACTCCCGGCTCAAACTCCGGGCCAACCGGCTCGCCTCGTCGCCCCCTATCTCGTCCACGAACACGCCCAGGCGAGACTGGGTGGCGTAGTAGCCCACGCCGACGCTGATCAACACGGTGAGGACGATGACAAGGACCATCGGGCCCAGGATTCGCCAGCGCAACGACATCACTCGCCCTCCGCCATGAACCTGTAGCCGCCGCCGTAGACGGTCTGAATGGGCTGTTTGCCCTCCCGGCCGATCTGCCTTCGCAGGCGGGCGACCTGGTTGTCGATGGCGCGGTCGAACCCGTCGAAGTCCTTGTCGAAGGTCAGCGAGATCAGCTGGTCACGGGAGAGCACCTGGTTGGGGTGACGCATGAACGTCGACAGTAGAGCGATCTGGGCCCGGCTCAAGTCCACGGGTTCTTCATCGACAGTCACCATCCCCGTGGTCTCGTTCAGGGTGATGCCGCCGCTGGTCAGAACCTGCTGGACCCGGTCCTTGACGCGGCGAAGGACAGCCTGGGCCCGGGCAATGAGCTCCCCCGGATCAAAGGGCTTGACGACGTAATCGTCCGCCCCGCTCTCCAGCCCGATGACCCGCTCGGCGTGGGCCTCCCTGGCCGTCAGCATGATGATGGGGACGTCGGACTCCCGGCGCAGGGTCCTGCACAGTTCCACGCCGTCGAGACGGGGGAGCATCAGGTCGAGGATTATCAGGTCCGGGTCCAGGTCACGGGCCAGGGCCAGACCGGCCTGGCCGTCGTGAGCCACATCGGCGAAGAATCCGGCGCGCTCGAAGTATACCTTC
The DNA here is from genome assembly GCA_026713825.1 of Chloroflexota bacterium. NCBI lineage: Bacteria > Bacillati > Chloroflexota > Chloroflexota bacterium. The sequence continues at coordinate 3,235 of JAPONS010000014.1, forward strand.
ACCCAGTTGGCTATCCTTGTGTCGTCTTCGACTATCAACACCGTACCGCTCATCGCAAGCCCTCTCAACAGCCCGCCTGGGAGGCGGCGCCCTCATGGGACGCCGCCTCCGTACACCGGGGCTCATGGTGGGATTATCTCACCTGGAGCCGGGTTTCGGCATTTCCCTCCGCCGGCTCCGGTTGGCTCTAGCTGCCGCCCCGGCCCTCGCGGCCGCTGCCGTGCTCGCCGCCCGACTCCCCGCCGGAGCCGTGCTCGCCACCGCCTTCACGACCGCTGCCGCCGTGTTCGCCGGCTCCCTCACCGCCGGAGCCGCTTCCCTCGCCTCCGCCAACCTCGGCGTGGGCCACCCATCCGGTGAACGACGCCTGGGTCGAGGGGAGGTTGACCGCCAGCACCTGTCCGGGAGCCATGTCCACAGGGACCGTCGGACCGAGTTCCGTGCCGTTGGACAGGTGCACCTCGATCCGGACCCGGGTCAGGGGGCTGCTGGTCGTGTTCTCTACGGTGCCCCTGAAGGAGTTGTTGAGAGCGTCGTAGCCCAGGAGCAGGCGGGCGCCGCCGCGGACCGCGTCGAAGGTCTCACTTGGCGCCAGCATGTTGACGCTGCCCTCTTCGCCGGCGGAGGCGGAACCTTCGCTACCGCCCTCGCTGCCGCCTTCACCGCCGGGGCCGTGCCCCTCGCCGCCGGCTCCCTCGCCGCCGCCTTCGGCGCCGCCGCCCGCGCTTTCGCCTCCCGTGTGAGGCACGGGGCCTGTGCCGGCGCAGTCGAAGACCTCCAGGTGAATCACGTATCCGTCGAAGGAAACTCCCGCCAGGCTCGGCTCACTGGAGACCGACACGCTGGATATGGCTTGCTGTCCGGGGTTCAGGTGCCCCAGCACGTCGGGGCCAAGCTCTCCCACCGTCGTCGTTCCCGACTTCAGGTGCGGTTCGGACTGCACGTAGCAGAGCACCTGCGAAGTAGTGTTCTGCACCGTTGACTGGACGGACTGCGTTGCCGCATCGTACCGGGCGGAGACAGCCAGCCCGCCAAGGACGCCGTTCCACGTCTGTCCGAGGGGGGTGATGGGACTGGACATGGCGGCCTCACCGGCCTCAGCCCCCGTACCACCACCTTCGCCGCCGGACTCGCTGCCTGACTCGCCGCCGCTGCCTTCGCCGCCCTCGCCGCTGCCGACCTCAGCGTGTGGGGTCCATCCCGTGAACGGCGCCGCCGTCGCGGCCAGGTCGACGGCTCTCACCTCACCCGGAGCCATGTCTATGGGGGTCGTCGGCCCCAGCTCCACCCCGTTGGAGAGGTGCACTTCAATCCTGACCTGGGTCAGGACGCTGTTGGTGGTGTTCTCCACCGTGCCCTTGAAGGAGTTGCTGGCAGCGTCGTAGCCCAGGATCAACCGGGCGCCGCCGCGCACCGTGTCGAAGGTCTCGTCCGGAGCCAGCATGTTGGCGCTGGCCTCTTCACTGCCCCCCGAACCTTCGGAACCCTCGCCGCCAGAGCCCTCGCCGCCGGAGCCCTCGCCGCCGGAGCCGTGCTCGCCGCCGCCTTCGCCGCCGCTGCCGTGCTCGCCGCCGGACTCACCGCCCCCTCCCTCGGAGACGCTCTGACCGACTGTCACGCGGTCACCGTCGCGGCCGCCTTCGGACCCGGCGTTGTCCGTGCACCCTGCGAAAAGCGCCGCCGAGAGCAAGGCTACCAGGAGCGCCACCACGAGGAACGTCTTGGTCACCAGCTTCTTGATCTTCCTGCGTACCATCGTCTCACCTCCTTGTGATTGTTCCTGACGATGCTCACGATAGGGGTGAAATGTCGCAGAAATATGTCAGATGGGCGCAGGCCCCAATCGTCTGGATGAAGGCGGAGAAACAGAGGAAGGGACAATGACTTACCAGGTCTACGGGAATGGTCCCACCAACAGGACGCGCACTGTTGGCTATATGCAACCACTGCAACCAGGCCGCCTGAACACCAGGGGGCGCCGGGTCTCAGGACGCCGGCTACCGGATGCCAAAGAGCGAGGGGCATGGGGAAAAGGGATGAGTGGAGCTCGTGGCCCCTTCGTGGCCATGACTATGCAGTCCTTTAGCAAACGTGGCGCGTTGATTGCGAACCAGTCGACGGAGCTCCAGGAACGGTTGGCTACGTTGGAGAGTCTTGCAGGAGTCGCAACCGCTTGGGTCCAGTGACATTCGGCCACGGACTTACTGTTGGTGGACCTCTAGGTTCAAGGGATTGCTCTGACCTATTTGAAGAGAATCGAGCCAATGAGTCGTCCGGGCCCGGCAGTTCCAACCACATCTCAAAGCCGGCGTATGCTTCGCCATCCCCGGTGACTCGCCGGGCAACCCCTGCGCGTCACTATGCTGGATACTGCGAAACGGTCACAAATAGTCATAACAAATGAGTCCAATCGTTACGTCCTGGTTATACTCCCTGTGGTATGCTCGCGAGGGAGCGTGCCCGCAAAATGCGAGGCGCCTGCTGGGGCATCGTATAGGCAAAGACGTGCCGACAATAGCGTCGGCTCTGCGCCGGATGGTGTAACGCCCCCAGTTCGAAGATCACACGCCCGGCGCGCCGATACCCCCGCTTGGCTCTCCGGCCACCGAGTGGTCATGCCGGCTGTCTTCCCGGTGGCCCAAGCTGTCTAGCAGGAGACCTTATATGAACAGCTTGCCCGTTGGGTGCGCGCCTGCCCGTAACGGATGGAGCAGCGGCCCCTGCCCCTATGCCGCGCAGAGGGTGGTGTTATCCCCTCGCGGTCCGGTCATGGGCTGGGATGCCGCCGCGTTCCCTGTACGCCGGGGCCGTCCTGGCCGGAGGCAGCGATGAGGAGGCAGACGATGGAATGGCGGGGAATGCTACGGCGGCATAATCCTGTGCATGACAGGTTTGGCTATCCCGGACTGATTGCCATTGGTGTTGCGGCCGTCGCCCTGGGTCTCATGGTACGCAGCGACGTTGCTGCCGACCTCCTGGAGGCCATCCTCGAGCTGATCGGCTGGGTGGGAATCGTGGGCGGCGCTGCCATCGCTATAGCGGGAGCGGTGGGGTACGCCAATGAACGGGGATGGCTGAAGCAGACGATGGAGAATGGCTGGGAATGCTTCGGCGGCACAACCCGCTGCATGGCAGGTTTGGCTATCCCGGACTGATTGCCATTGGTGTTGCAGCGATCGTCCTGGGTTTCATGGTACGCAGCGACGTTGCTGCCGACCTCCTGGAGGCCATCCTCGAGCTGATCGGCTGGGTGGGAATCGTGGGCGGCGCTGCCATCGCTATAGCGGGGGCGGTGGCATACGCCAATGAACGGGGATGGCTGAACTTGCCGGAGGAGTCCGGCGGAGGCGTGAGCACCCCTGCCGAGGCCGGCATGAGCCCGGCTGGTGAGTCCGGCGTCGCTGGCGCCGTCGACGAGGCCCTCGCGCCGCCGCCCCGTCAGGCCGGCAGCCTCCCTAACCGGGGAACGGTCAGGCGCTTCTTGACGGTAGGCCTGTTCCTGTTCGTATTGGCTACATTTTCCATGACGTGGGTAGATCTGGACTTCGGCAGGGATGATCTCCGCCATTCCGGCTTGGAGGCGCTGACCGATTAAGACCTGCGCGATCTTGAGGAATATAGCGGTGTTGTGTTCGCTATCGCCCTCACGGCCGTATCCGCGCTTGTTGGGGCGGCGCTTTCCCTCTTCATCAGGCTGAGGATCCTGGGGGTGGGGATTCGTCTGTTTCTGGCGATGTGGGGTCTTTTCGTTCTGGCTGGTGTATTTTTCGAGGTATACGAGTTTGTCGTCGAGGTGACCGGCACCACAGACTTCGAGAGGTATGGCGTAGAGCTTGGCTTTGGAGCAGGCTACTGGCTGTCATGGTTGGCATTCCTAGCCGTCGTAGTCGTTCAGTTCATTCCGATACCGTTCACCCGAAAATAGAGGCCCCACGGGGCCGGGCGCTCAATCTCGACGCCCTTGGGCGGCGCGGCAGTTCGCGCAACTTCACCAGGCGCTCATGGGCAGCGGCGCTCTGGATGATGAAGCAGTCGGCTGTCTCGCACGTCGCTTTTGTGTGGGCCCTCTCAGTATCAAGACTGTAGGCCCGCCGTGGCCGCTGCTTGTGATAGGATGCGGCCATTGGGCATGGGAACCGCTGAACGTGAATGCCGTCTCAACCGAACGTGACCAGCTACGGCATTCCCCCATTATCGAGCACCCTCTCGCGGGCACGGGAAAGAGGCGCATGGCGCTATTACAAGACAGGGTTGCGTTGATCACGGGCGCCGGGCGCGGGATTGGCCGGGCCATCGCTCTGGCATTCGCCGGGGAGGGGGCGCGCGTCGCCGTCACCGGCCGCAGTGAGGGGCGGCTGACGCCGGTCGTCGAGGAGATTAACGCCGCCGGGGGCGAGGCGCGGGCGTTTACCCTCGACGTGACCAGCGAGGACGACGCAGTCCGCGTGGCGGAGCAGGTGGTTGAGGCTTGGGGCCGCATCGACATCCTCGTCAACAACGCGGGGGTTATCCACTACGACGTCCCCGTGTGGGCCACCACCGTCGAACAGTGGGACGACGTGATGAACACCAACCTGCGCGGCATGTTCCTCGTGTGCCGCGCCGTCGTGCCGGACATGATGCGGCAGGAGCGGGGCGTCATCATCAACATCGGGTCGTCGTCGGGCAAGGTGCCGGAGGGCGACTACGGGGCGTATGTCGCGTCGAAGTACGGCGTCGTAGGGTACACGGCGTCGCTGGCGCATTCCCTTCGCCCATACGGCATCCAGGTGAACGGCCTCAACCCCGACTGGGTGGACACGGACATGGCGCGGGCGTCCATGCCGGAGGGCGACCCGGACTGGATCACCCAGGAGCAAATGGCGCAGGCGGCGCTGTACTTGGCGGCGCATGCTCCCAAACTCATGACCGGCCAGTTCATCGACATGTTCGGTGTCTGAGCCCGGGGCGATTGAAAGGCGGCAGATCCATGGGTCAACGCATCGACTATTCCGAGTCCTTCTACAGGCGCCACGCGCAACGGTACGCCGAGGTGAGCCACAACTACATTCAGTCTGTCTACAGCAACGTCTCCCATCCGGCCCTCAAGGGAGACGCCGACGTGATGGAGCGCATGCAGGAGCTCGTTCCGGTTGGCTCTCGCGGGCTTGATGCGGGGTGCGGCGCCGGCGCCCGCGATGCCTTTCTCTACTGGCAGGGCGGGTACGACATCTACGGGGTAGACGCCATTGAGGAAAACATCGAGGAGGCAAGGAGGCTGCACCCGGAGATTGCTCACCGAGTGTCCGTCGCCGACCTCCGCGAACCGATCGACCACCCGGACGCCTCCTTTGACTTCATCATCTGCAATGCGGTCATCCAGCACGTCGAGCCAGACATCGTCATGGACCGGACGCTGCCAGAGTTCGCGAGAGTGCTGAGGACGGAAGGCGTTTTGCAGCTCATCTTCAAGGTCGGAAGGGGAATAGCTACCCTCTACGACAGGGATTATGGCGCGGACAGGTCCTTCCATCTCTACGGTGCGGACGAAGTGCTGGAGCGGCTGAGCGACTTGGGTCTGCACGTGATTCCGGCCGAGGGCGGCAAGCTCGGCGGCGTCATGTACTTTGCGGACACCAAGCCCGCCGAACACTGCTTGCTGTACGCCCGCAAGAGTGTATAGCGGGAACGGCGCACGTCCCGGAAACCCGATTTGGAGTTCACAGCACAGCCATGACCCGAGTGACCATACCGAGAGACCTGCAGGAGGCAACGCCCTCCTGGCTGACCGACGCTCTTCGAGACGCCGGCGCCGCACGCGGCCCTGCCGTGACCGGGTATTCGGCTGAAGCGATCGCCGAGGGCAAGGGGTTCATGAGCCAGCTTTATCGTCTGCGGCTCGACTACGACGCTGACCCCGGCGACCTGCCGCGCACGGTCATCCTCAAGCTGCCTTCAGGCGACCCGCTCATGCGGACGCTCTTCAACCGTCTGGGGCAAAACCAGCGCGAGGTGCTGTTCTACCAGCAGGCAATCTCAAAGGGCTACCTGGCAACCCCTCGCAGCTACTACTGCGGGACGAACCCAGCAACCGGCAACACGGCCCTCCTCCTCGAAGACCTGAGCGACGCGCGGCAGGGCGACAGCGTGGCCGGGTGCACACTCGCCGAGGCGCAGCTGGCCATCGCCCAACTCGCGAGGTTCCATGCCGCCTGGTGGGGCAGCCCCCGGCTGGACTCGCTGGACTGGCTGCCGCTCAAGAGCGCCGAGGCCACCGTCTACGAGGAGATTTACCGCGACTCGTGGCGGTCCTTCATCGGAAAGGCAAGCAACGGCATGCCCCGGAACCTTCAAGAGCTTGGCGACCGGTTGGGAGATGACATTTCGGCCATCAAGACAAGGCTCTCGAGGTCGCCCCAGACAGTGCTCCACGGCGACTACAGGCTGGATAACTGCTTCTTTCCGACGGCTGATGGTTCGCCGCCGTTCGTGGTCTTCGACTGGGAGTTCTGCGTGCGCGGCAGGGGCGCGTACGACGTTGCGACATTCATCAGCGAGGCGTTCCCCACGCAGCAACGGCGGGAGGAGGAGATGAGCCTGCTCCGCATGTACTATGACACGCTGCTGGAGAACGGCGTCGGCGGCTACAGCTTCGAGGAGTGCCTGGAGGACTACCGGCTCGCAATGTTGGAGATCGCCGTCTTCTGGATCGTCACCGGCGGCTACTGCGAGTACGAGGGCGAGCGCGCAACCACGTACCTCCACAACTCCCTCGCGCGCTTTGACGCGGCGATAGCGGACCTCGGGTGTGCGGAGTTGCTGGCGAGGTAGGGGCAGCCCCAACTCCCGCGTTCTGCGGTAGAATGCGCCGTGTCACACGACCAACGGCCTCTTGGCCTTTCAAGGACAGCAATGCCGGACTCTCTGCCTACAGGCGTTCAGCGCGATGCCCTTCGCGTGGGTGACCCCACGTTTGAGGATATAGTCGAGCGCATTGCCGAGGCGTCGGACGAGATCGAGCGGCAGCGGCGCATCCCCGTGGACATCGCCGGCGACATGATTGACGAGGGCCTGTTCCGGTTGCTGGTGCCCGGTTCCCTCGGCGGCGGCGAGGCCGACTACCTCGACTACCTGCGGATGGTGCGAGCGATCGCGGCCGCTGACGGCAGCACGGGCTGGTGCTTCAACCAGAACAACATCCTCGGCACCATGGCGTCGCTGATGCCGCGGGCGCTGGCAGAGGAGGTCTGGAGCGACCCGCGCGCCGTCCTGTGCAACGGCCCACCGCAGTTCGCGCAGTTCGCGGAGGTCGAGGGCGGGTACTCGCTGACGGGGCGGTGGAACTTCAGCAGCGGGTCGCCGCAGGCCAACTGGGCCGTGGCCATCAGCCGCGTGGCAGACGCCGACACCATGACGTTCATCATCCCCAAGGAGCAGGTCACCTTCTTCGACTCGTGGCAGGTGAACGGGCTGCGCGGCACCGGCAGCTTCAGCTTTGAGACAAAGGACCTCTTCGTGCCGGCGCATCGCTCGTACGTCGAGTCGCGCGGGCCGAATGAGTCCGGCCCGCTCTACCTGATCCCGCGGGGGCTGTTCTTCGGCTCGGGGTTCGGGAACGTGGCGCTGGGCGTCGCCCGCTCGGCGCTCGACCTGGCGAGGGAGGCCGCGCTGCGCAAGACGCCCCAGGAGCAGACGCTGCTGCGCGACCAGCCTGCCATCCAGAGCGACATAGGGCGTGCCGAGGCACTCTGGGGCGCCGCCGCCGCGTTCCTGAACGAGAAGGCCGAGCGGCTGTGGCGCAGCGCTGTGGAGGATGGCTTCATCTCGATGGAGGAACGCGTCGACCTGCGGCTCGCCAGCACCCACGCCATCCGGCAGGCGTCCGAGGTGGTCGACATCGCGTACGGCGTGTTCGGCGCGACGGCCATCTTCGAGACCAGCCCCATCCAGCGCAAGTTCCAGGACGCCCACGCTATTACGCAGCAGATCCAGGGCCGGTTGGAGCACTACCAGACGGTCGGCCAGTTCTACCTTGGCCTGGAGCCTCGGGCGCGGCTCATCTAGCGGCGACCATGGGTCTAGTTCGCTGGCCGAAACCAACGCAGCAAACGTATTGGGCAATTGGTGTCATCCGGCGTCATCTCCTCCGCCGCCATAGATGAAACATCACAACTATTATCTGTGTCATTTTCTTATTTAGTTACCTGTAATCGTACCTAAAGTAGTGTAACAGTCTTTGGCAAAAGGTTTAGGATATAGGGGTGCGAATGACAACGACAGGGAGAGGTCCTCAGTTTTGGTTCGATTCGCAGAGCGCATGAGCGCAGGGACGCCAAGGAGGCAATGCCAATGAGGGCAGCCTTCCGCCTCCACGGCCTCATAGACATTGTATTTGTGGCCCTCACTTTCGCGGTGGGGGTGCAGCTTGTCCGTCTCTTCATCACGGGCATCGTCTTCTACCTCCGAGAGGTCCGGGAGGTCAGCACCGTCAGCCTCGGCGGGATAGCGTTCCTTGTCTTCGGGACGGTGTTCCTGACGCCGGTCGCGGTCCGGCTTTTTGGTCCGCGGCGGACTATGTTGGGCGCGATCGCCGTCATGGCGCTGGCGCGGCTGGCGGAGCAGAGCGTCACCGAGCCACGGGTGGACCTGATTCTCTCCACGGTGGGCGTCATTGCCTTCTTGCCGGTCATTCCTCTGGCGAAGGGGCTTGTGGACACCGCGTCGACGGCGGGGGGCGGCCACTGGCGTTATGGCCTGCTGCTGGGACTCGCGCTCGACACAGCCGTCAAGGGCGGGCTCGGCACGGTGGACGCGTCGTGGCAGGCCGGCGCGTGGGTGGGCCTCATCGGGCTGGGCTTGCCCCTCGCGCTGCTCGCCTGCGTCCAGCGCGAGGCCCTCAGGGGAGGCGCCGCGGCCGCGCCGACGGTCCCGAGCGTGCGGGAGGCACTGCCGCTGCTGGCGATAGGCCCCTTCCTGCTCCTTGAGCTTCTCCTGTTCCAGAACGTCGCGCAGCAGACGGCGTTCACCAACTGGCATCAGCCGGCCGTGCTTGCGTGGATAGCAGGGGCCAACGTGGCGGGGCTATTGGGAGCTGCGTGGCTCATGGGACAGCGCATCCCGTGGCCGGCCATCGCCGCCGCGGGAGTGGTGCTGGTCGCGGCCGTGTACTGGGAGAGAAGCGGCTGGCAGGCAGCCGTCGCGATGCTGTTCGGGCACCTGGCGGCGGTGTCCCTCGTGGCGAAGTCCATTGGCGGCGTGCCGATGCCGCGTGACTCGTGGGGCCTCAGCGCCGTGTGGACGGCCTCGGTGGGCGTCATGGTCTTCCTCTCGCTCGCCTTCGTCTACTACGCGGGGTACGACATCGATTTGGGCGTCACCCAACCTACAGTGCTGTTTGCCGCAGCCGTGTTGGTGGCCCTGCCGGCGATTGTGCCGCAGCGGCAACAGGGGCCCGCACCGAAGCGAGACGTGTGGACCGCCCTGGCTCCAGCAGCGCTGCTGGTGGCGCCGCTGGCCCTCACGTTCACGTGGGCCATTCACAACCCGGAACCTCCTCGAAGCCTACCGCTGCGCTTCATGTCCTACAACATCCACCAAGGGTTCGGCACGGACGGCAACCTGAACATGGAGGCGCTTGCCCGCGTCATCGAGGCGGAGGAGCCGGACGTCGTCGCGCTGCAGGAGGTGTCGCGCGGGTGGGTGATCAACGGCTCCGTCGACACGCTGGAGTGGCTGTCGCAGCGGCTGGACATGCCCTACGTCTGGGGTCCGGCGGCCGACTCCGTCTGGGGCAACGCCGTCCTCAGCCGCCTCCCGGTGACGCAGGTCGAGCACCATGAGATGCCCAACAACGACGACCTTGTCCTGGCCCGCGGCTTCCTCTGGATGGAACTGGACACGGGACAGGGCACACGGCTGCGGGTCATTGCGACGCACTTCCACCACGTTGAAGATGAGAGCCACCTGCGGCTGCCCCAAGCCTTTGCCATCCTGAAGCGATGGAACAACGAGGCGCGGACCATTCTGCTCGGCGATTTCAACGGCAGGCCGGAGTCGCCTGAGGTGCAGGCGATCCTGCAGGCGGGGTTCAAGGACGCGATGGTTGAAGCCGGAGCGCCGGGTCCCGGCTACACGTTTGCTTCCGACGATCTGGTTGGGCGCATCGACTACATCTTCGTGACGCAGGACCTCTCTGCGCAAGACTACTCTGTCAGGGTCACGCAGGCGTCGGACCATCTGCCCGTCGCCGTCACGGTGGTGGACGCCAACTAGCCCGCCCGCCTAGTAGAAGGACGTGCAGACACCGGCGGATGTCTGAATGACGGCCCCCTGATTGAAGAGCTGCTTGTAGCTGGTGGCCACCTCCGCGAGATGCGCCTGGGCGCCGCCGCCCTGCGGGGAAAGGATGACGAGCACCTTGGACCGCTCGCGCTCGATGTCGCCGGACTCGATCTGCCACTGACCCTCGCCGTCGAGCACCGTCAGCCCGTTGGGGAAGCGCGGCGTGACGATGTCCTGAAGGAAGACCGCCCAGTCCTGGTCGCTCACGACCTCCACGCCGCCGCTGTTGCGCCCCATGAAGAGCCGGTACTCCACGTTCAGCTCGCTGCCCGCGGGGCACTCGTAAACGTCCTCGGCGGCGCACGCCGCCGCGGCGAGCATCGCTGTCAGCGCGACGGCAAGGAGCGCGGCGATCCGGGGCATGGCGGGGCCTCCTGTCAGTGACGTATTTGGGGACCAGCCCGCACACTATACACCAGCCGCAGGGGGACGCCTCGCGCCCCGCTTTCTTCCCCCATACCCCCTCCCCTGCTATCCTGTGCATATTCTTGCCGCCCTCACGTTTGGGGGTATGGAGGCTTGTGGGCGCAATGGACGCGCTGGTACGGGAGCTGCAGCGGGCAGTGGGCAGCCGCTATGTGCTGTCGCGGCCGCAGGAGCTGCTGGTGTACGAGTATGACGGCGCCGTGGAGCGCGCGCTGCCGAGCGTCGTCGCGGTGCCCGGCAGCGCGGAGCAGGCCGCGCAGGTGGTGGGCATCGCGCGGCGGCACGGCGTGCCTGTGGTGCCGCGCGGGGCGGGCACGGGGCTCAGCGGCGGCGCGATACCCGTCTACGGCGGCGTCCTCATGCCCATGACGCGCCTCAACCGCGTGCTGGAGATCGACGTTGCGGAACGGACGGCCATTGTGGAGCCGGGCGTCGTGAACATCGACATCTCCAAGGCGGCCGAGCCCTACGGGCTGCGCTATGCGCCGGACCCGTCCAGCCAGAAGGCGTGCACCATTGGCGGCAACGTGGCCGAGAACGCGGGCGGGCCCCACTGCCTGGCCTACGGCGTGACCACCAACCACGTCATGGGCATGGAGATCGTGCTGGCCGACGGCTCGCCGGCATGGGTCGGCGGCCGAAGTCACGAATTGCCCGGCTACGACCTGCGCGGCGTGCTCATCGGCTCGGAGGGCACGCTGGCGGTGACGACGAAGGTGGCCGTGCGCCTGCAGCCCGTGCCGGAGGCCGTCACGACGATGCTGGCCATCTTCCAGGATGAGGATGACGCCAGCGCGGCCGTCTCGGCCATCGTCGGGGCGGGCATCGTGCCCGCGGCCATCGAGATGATGGACCGGCTGACCATCCAGGCCGTCGAGCCCGCCATCCACGCCGGGTACCCTCCGGACGCGGGAGCCGTGCTCCTCGTCGAGGTGGAGGGGCTGCGGGAGTCCGTCGCCGAGGAATCGGAGGAGGTGCAGCAGGTCTGCTACCGCCACGGCGCAACGGAGGTGCGGGTGGCGGATGACCCGACGCTGCGCGAGCGGCTGTGGGCCGGGCGCAAGACGGCGCTGGGCGCGCTGGGCCGGCTGGCGCCCAACTACTACCTGCTCGACGGCGTTGTGCCGCGCACCAGGATACTGGAGGCGCTGCGGCGCATCCGCGAGATCTCCGGCGAGTATGCCCTGCCCATCGCCAACGTCTTTCACGCGGGCGACGGCAACCTGCACCCGTGCATCCTCTTCGACGAGCGCATCGGCGACCAGCTCCGGCGCTCCAAGGAGGCGGGCGCCGCGGTGCTGCGCACCTGCGTCGACCTGGGCGGCGCGCTGTCCGGCGAGCACGGCGTTGGGCTGGAGAAGCAGGAGTACATGGACCTGTGCTTCTCCGACGCCGACCTGGACGCCATGGCGCGGCTGAACCCCGCTTTCGGCGCGGGCGACACCTTCAACCCGGGCAAGGTCTTCCCCACGGGCGCTTCCTGCGTGGAGCTCCTGCAGCACCCGGCCATTGCCCGGCTGGGAGCAGACGCCTTTGTCTAACGTCACCGCCGCCGACCTTCACCGCGCCCTGCAGGACGCCGGAGTCGCCGCGGGCGCGGACACCGCGCCGTACGCGCTAGCGGGCGCCGAGCCGCTGGCCGTCGCGCTGCCCGCCACCGTCGAGGAGCTGAGCGCGGCTGTGGCAGCGGCGTCGGGCCTTGGCGCGGCCGTCGTGCCGTGGGGCGGCGGGACGCGGCAGGGGCTGGGAGCGCCGCCTGCGAGCTACGACCTGGCGCTGGACCTGCGCGGGCTGGACCGCATCGTCGCGCACGAGCCCGCCGACCTCACGGTGACCGTGCAGGCGGGCTGCACCGCCGTCGCGCTGCGGGCCGCGTTGGGACGGGCATGGCAGTGGCTGCCGATGGACCCGCCGCTGCCCGACCGGGCGACCATTGGCGGGACGCTGGCGGCGGGCAGCGCGGGGCCGCTGGGCACGGGCTTCGGACTGCCGCGCGAGATGGTCATCGGCATGCGCGCCGTCCTGGCCGACGGCACGGTGGTCAAGAGCGGCGGCAACGTGGTCAAGAACGTCACGGGCTTCGCGCTGGACCGGCTGCACGTCGGCGGGCTGGGGACGCTGGGGATCATCGCGGAGGCCACGTTCAAGATCGTGCCGCTTCCGCAGAAGGAGGCCACCGTTATCGCGGCCTTCGCGTCCGCCGAGGCCGCCGCCGCCGCAAGCGCGGGGGTGGCATCCCTCGGCCTGCCGATGCTCTCCATCGAGCTGCTGAACGAGGCCGCCTGGGCCAAGGCAACCGAGGGGCTGTCCATCCTGCCTGAGCCGGTTTCAGCCGCCGCCGTCCAACCCGTCAATCCAGATGCCCAAGAAGGGCTGGGCGACGAGCGAACATGGCACCTTGTGGCCCGCGCGGCGGGGAGGCCCGTGTCGGTATCGCGCTCCGTCGACGCATGGGCGGCCGCCTGCCAGAGCCACGGCGGCGCCGCCGCGTGGTTGCAGGACGCGGAGAGCGCGGCGCTTGCCGGCAGCGTCGCCGACCTCGGTTGGCATGACGGGCCGCCGGACCTGGCCGTGCGCATCTCCGTACCGATGTCGCGGGGCGCCGCGGTGCTGGGCGTCCTCGCCGATGCGCGGCTGGCCGCATCGCTCAGCGTCACGCGGGGCGTGGTCCGGGCGGCGTGGGCCGGGGACGCTATGCCGGACGATGCCTCTTCGTATTTGAACGAGCTGCGGGAGCGCGTTGCCGGCCTTGGCGGCACGGTCGTCGTGGAATCGCGGACGCCCATCGACAGCGTCGACCCGTGGGGGCCGCCCGGCGACGGCTTTGAGGTCATGCGCGGGCTGAAGGAGCAGTATGACCCCCAGCGAATCCTCAACCCCGGCCGGTTCCTGGGAGGACTGTAAGTGGCGACCGGCGTTCGCGGCAAGGTGCTGGCGGCAGGGTTCATCGGGGCGGACGCGCCGCGGGAGGAGGACCTCTACCGGTGCGTCCACTGCGGGCTCTGCCTGAACGCGTGCCCCACCTACGTGGAGACAGGGCTTGAGACGGAATCGCCGCGGGGCCGCATTGCGCTGATGAAGGCGGTCTTCGAGGGCCGCGCGGGCGTCGAGGCGGGCGTAACGGAGCACTGGGACCTGTGCATCCAGTGCCGGGCGTGCGAGGCCGCGTGCCCCTCCGGCGTGCCCTACGGGCGGCTCATCGAGCAGGCGCAGGCGCAGATGCGGCCGCGCCGCCGCGGGTTGGCCGGCCGCTTCATCGCGTGGCTGGCGTACGGGCAGCTCCTGCCGAGCCCCGGCAGGATGCGGGCCATCGGCGGGCTGCTGCGGCTCTACCAACGCTCCGGGCTGCGGGCGGTGGTGCGGGCCACGCGCGTCCTGCGGCTTGTGCGGCCGCTGGGCGAGGCGGAGGCGTCGCTGCCGGACCTCTCGCAGCCGGCCTTCCGGGCGTCGGGGCAGGTTTTCCCCGCGCGGGGGGCCGTCCGGCATCGCGTCGGGCTGCTGTCCGGGTGCGTCATGCCGCTCTTCCATGGGCCGACCATGGAGGCGGCCGTCCGGGTGCTCACCCGCAACGGGTGCGAGGTGCACGTCCCAGCGGCGCAGGGGTGCTGCGGCTCGCTGAATCTGCACGGCGGCGACCTGGACGGGGGCCGCGCGATGGCCCGGCGCAACATCGACGCCTTCCTGGAGGCGGGCGTGGACGTGGTGGTCTCGGCGTCCGCGGGGTGCGGGGCGACGATGAAGGACTCGGCGCACCTCTTCCACGACGACCCCGCGTACGCGGCCAAGGCGGAGCGGTTCGGGGCGATGACGCAGGACATCACGGAGTTCCTGGCGTCGCTGCCCGTGGACGCGCCTCGGGTTGATGCGACGGCGGAGCCGGTGCGGGTCACGTACCAGGACTCGTGCCACCTTGTGCACGCGCAGCGGATCTCGGCGGCGCCGCGGACGCTGATGGCAGCGGTGCCGGGGCTGGAGCTGGTCGAGATGGCGCACTCGGACCGGTGCTGCGGCGCGGGGGGCAGCTACCAGTTGACGCAGCGCGAGATGTCCGGGCAGCTCCGGGCCCACAAGCTGGAGGAGGCTGCGGAGACGGGCGCGGAGACCATTGCGACGGCCAACCCCGGGTGCATGGTGCAGCTTTCGCTTGGGGCGCGGGAGGCGGGGCTGCCGGTGCGGGTGTGCCACGTCGTGGACCTGCTGGAGGAGGCGTACCGCCGGGAGGCCGACGCTGCGGCGGGCCAGAGCGCGAGCCGCTAACGGCCGGCGGTCTCCAATCGTTACATAATTCAAGAGGGCGCACTGCGGGTTGCCCCATGACGGCCCCGCGCGAAACACAATTCCATCTATAATGGAAAAAAGACAGGTGAAGTAATGCCGCATTCAGGATCGTCCCTCCCCGTCGTTCTGCGCCGCCCCCTGTGTGTGGCCGCGGTGCTCGTGGCGCTGGCGGCGCTGCTGGCGGCGGCGTGCGCGGGGGGCGACTCCACCGCGCAGCTGGTGCGCTCGACGCCGACGCCGGTGCCGGAGCCGACCATCGACCTGCCGACGCTGCCGACGCCGGCGCCCCTCGACGGCAGCTCGGAATTCGGGCCATTCCCGGGCGAGGTGGGCTCCCGCGCGGAGCCGCTGGCGCAGACGAACCCGGCCCACTTCATCAACACGGACGTATTCACTCTGGACGACCTGAAGGGCGAGGTGGTGCTCATCGACTTCTGGACGTACACGTGCGTGAACTGCATACGGACGTTCCCGTACCTGCAGGACTGGCACGAGAAGTACGGCGACATCGGCCTGAACATCGTCGGGGTGCACACGCCGGAGTTCGAGTTCGAGAAGGTGCGAGAGAACGTCGAGCAGGCGATGGAGGACTTCGACATCGACTGGCGGGTGGTGCAGGACAACGACTTCCTGACGTGGCGGGCCTTCAACAACCGGTTCTGGCCGGCCAAGTACCTGATCGACAAGGACGGGATCATCCAGTACACGCACTTTGGCGAGGGGGCGTACGTCGAGACGGAGTCGCTGATCCGCGACCTGCTGCTGGACGCGGGGGTGAACCTTGCGGGGATCCCGGCCAACACGCAGGAGGGGCCGGAATTCGACGAGCGGGCGTTCAACAGCGGCATCGACGGCAACCAGACGCGGGAGCTGTACGCGGGGCTGAACCCGCAGTTCTTCTCGCGGCAGCCGTACATCCTGCAGACGGAGCTGTACAGCAACCCCGCAGGCGGGCCCGTGGTGTTTGAGCTGCCGGAAACGCTGAACAACAACTTCCTCTACTTCCACGGGGTGTGGACGCCCACGCTGGAGCACATGCGGCACTCGCGTGAGACGGAGGACTTCGAGGACTTCGTGGCGCTGCGGTACAACGGCACCAGCGTGAACGTGGTGCTGGAGGCGGAGGACGAGCCGTACCGCGTCTACATCACCCAGGACGAGTCGCCGGTCCCCGAGGCCGACTGGGGCCGGGACATCCAGGCGGACGAGGAGGGCGACACCTTCGTGCTGGTGGAGAAGGACCGGATGTACCGGCTCATCGAGTCGCCGGAGTACAGCGGGCACGAGCTGCGGCTGACCTCCAACTCTGAGGACTTCATCGTCTTTGCGTTCACCTTTGGCAGCTACCCCACCGGGCCGTAGCCCGATGGGCATATCTCGTACACCTTCAGGAGGAAGGGCATGGTAAGCGCGACGCGTTTCCTGCTCATCGCAATAGCGATCGTTGCGGTACTGGCCGCGTGCAACGGCGGCGGCGGCGACGCGGCGAGCACGACGCCCGCGGAGCCCGCAGTCACCGAACCGGCTGCATCGGACGGCGGCCCGGAGGCGCTGAACGGCATCCTGGCGACGAAGGACCTGGGCGTGGGCGAGAACCGCATCTCCTTCCTGCTGACGAGCTCCCGCGCGCTGATCAAGACGCCCTCGGCGACGGTGACGTCGGTGAACCTGAGCGCGCCGGACAGCGTCGTGGAGACCTCGACGGCGGAGTTCTTCCTGTGGCCGTTCGGGTCGCGGGGCAACTACGTGACGGATCTGACCTTCGACCAGCCGGGGGAGTGGCGGCTGGACGTAGAGGTGACGCAAGAGGACGGGTCGCCCGGCAAGGCGCAGATCATGCTGAACATCGCCGAGCGCAGCCACACGCCCTCGGCCGGAGACGCGCCGCCGAGCGACGGGAACAAGACCGTCCGGGACGTCGAGTCGCTGTCGGAGCTGACGACGAGCTCGAGGCCGGACGCGGACATGTACCAGCAGACCATCGCGGAGGCGCTGGGCGAGGGGCAGCCGCTGGTGCTCGTGTTCGCGAGCCCGGCGCTGTGCACCAGCCCGACGTGCGGGCCGCAGGTGGAGACGGTGGAGGAGCTGAAGGACCAGTACAAGGGGCAGGCGGGCTTCATCCACGTCGAGGTGTACGACAACCCGGCGGATATCCAGGGCGACCTTGACCGGGCGCGGTACTCGCCGCTGGTGGAGGAGTGGGGGCTCTCGGCGCAGACGGGCTACTTGAACGAGTCGTGGGTCTTCATCTTCGACGCGGGCGGGAAGCTCACGTCGAAGTACCAGGGGTACGCGAGCATCGACGAGCTGACGAAGGGGCTGGACGCGGTCCTGTAGGGGCTCCAATTGTCCCGTCGCAGTGGAGCGGCAACGATGACTACACGGTCCGCACGCAAGAGCGACGAAGCGGTCTTCTCGGCCACCGGCAAGCGCTGGAGCGAGTGGTACGCCATCCTCGACGGGGAGGGCGCCGCGGGCATGAAGCACCCGCAGATTGCGCGGCTGGTGCAGGAACGGTACGGCGCCTCCGGCTGGTGGGCGCAATCGATCACCGTGGAGTACGAGCGCGAGCGCGGCCTGCGAGACGTCCACCAGACCCCCCGCGGCTACGAGGTCAGCGTGAGCCGGACCCTCTCGGCGTCCGCGGAGTCGCTGTTCGCCGTGTGGGCGGACGAAGGGCGCCGCCTCGAGTGGCTGGGCGCCGCGATGCGGGTCAGGAAGGCCAACCCCAACAGCGGCCTGCGACTGGACACGGGCAGCGTAGGCAGCGACCTGTCCGTCAGCCTCTACCCCAAGGGCGACTCGCGGTGCCAGGTAGTGGTCCAGCAGATCAAGCTCCCGGACCAGGCCGCGGTCGAGTCCCGGCGCGCCTTCTGGAAGGACGCGCTGGGTAGGCTCGAAGGGATGGCGAGTCCGCAGTAGCACGGCTGCTGCCAGGCTGGCAGCCCCTGCCGGGATTGCGGCGGGCCCTCGGGCGGCGCTCATGGACCCTTCTCCTCTCCATCTGTTTTGACATTCGTCGCGTTTTCCCCGTAGCTGCCGGGGAGGTTGTTTCCCCTCTGTTTTATATGGGATGTGTCGCAATTCAGCTTCAAGGCAAATTTTTTTGCTTTTTGGGGCCTCAGTCCTGGCGCGGGCGGGCACTGCGCGGCATTTTCTCAGCCCGAATCAGTCGCGCAATCAGCCGGGCGCCGCGCACAAGGAGTTCGGGATCCGCGCGGGGGTCAAGCAACAGGGCGGCGATCCTGACGCGCAGGTGGCTGAGCCCCGAGGAGAGCACCCCGGCGCGCTGGAGAGCGATGAGGCTGGTCCGCTGCCGCGGAGTCAGGGGCTTGTCGACAAGGCCGCGCTTGCGGGCGTTCTGGTTGCCGGGCTGCGCGCCGCGCTTGCGCCTCGGCGCGCCGGGAAGCCGGCCGAGGTATTCAGCCACGAGGTTCCGGTAGTAGGAGTCCCAGGCAGCGTCCTGCATGCTCGCGTCCCTCCGTGTGTGTGATGCAGATGAGGGTAGCGAGGGCGGCGGGTTTCGCGCGAGGGGCTTGTGTCAGGGTTGGGGGGATGGGTCTTGTACAATTCACGGGTGTGCAGCATTCACCCTACCCCACACAACCGAGGTGGCGATGATCATTCCTGACGGTTACAGCGATGTGCCGAGCGGCAAGACTGTGTCGGTCGTGACGCACCTGGAGATGTTTGAGCGGCCGCCGGCGCGGGCCGAGCGCTCGGAGGCTTCGTGGGCGCTTCGCAAGGTGGACGCGCCGGACCCAGGATGGTATCTCGCGCTGTTCCGGCGGATCGGCGAGGACTGGCTGTGGTTCTCGCGGCTGCAGCTGAGCGACGAGGAGCTGCGCGGCGTGCTCGGCAGTCCGCTGCACGAGACGTACGTGTTCGAGGCGCAGGGGCAGGGGGAAGGGCTGGTGGAGCTGGACTTCGGCGTTGAGGGGGAGTGCGATGTCAGCTTCTTCGGGCTGACGCCGGCGCTGGTCGGGTGCGGCGCGGGCCGGTGGATGATGAACCGCGCGCTGGAGCTGGCGTGGTCGCGGCCGATCCGGAGGCTGTCGCTGCACACGTGCACGCTCGACCATCCGGGCGCGCTGGGGTTCTACATGCGGTCGGGGTTTGTGCCGTACCGCCGGCAGGTCGAGGTTGCGGACGACCCTCGGGCGACGGGGTTGCTGCCGAGGACGGCGGCGCCGTGGGTGCCGGTGTTGTGAGGGGGGGTTCCCGCTGCTGCGGGACGGGCGCAGCGCGGGCCCACTGCGCTTCTATGTCAGAGGGCCGCTAGTACGAGACGCGCGCCTGTCCTCGAATGTTCCCAGGCGCCGTGTCGTCGAGCGCACCTTGCCAAATCACCCCCACCCTCCCAGTGACCGCCTCTGGTGACCCGGTACTTTCCAGGTCCACCAAGATCGTCGGTCACTGCGTTTCCACCCGGGTAGGGCTGGTAGAGATCGCTGGTCCATTCCTCCACGTTCCCTGCCATGTCGAGAACACCGTAGGGACTTGCACCAGCGGGGAACCTGTCAACAGGGGTGACCCCCCCACAGCCACCCTCGCGGGTGTTGCACCTTGCTGCATCGAATTCGTAGCCCCAGGGATATTCACGACCATCTGTGCCCCGAGCGGCTTTCTCCCACTGAGCCTCTGTCGGAAGGCTTACCTCATAGGCAGAAACTGCAGATAGCCAGTTGCAGAAGGCTTCCACTTCTTCGTAAGACACTCCTGCAACAGGATGATTCGGCTCAGCAGTGGACTCGGCCCAGATTGCCTGGAGCGTCGAGCCGGTTTGGTAGGCATACTCCGTCCAGAGTTGGGTCGTGATAGGGGTACGTGCTATGTAGAAGTCAGGCAGGTACACCTCACTGTTAGGGGTCTCTTTGAGAATCCATGCCGCTTGCACATCGGGGTACCGGGCCGTCACGGCAGATACTTCGCTTGGGTCGGTGCCCATAACGAAGGTCCCCGCAGGAACCAACACGAACTCGCAGCGTGTCTCGCCCACGGATACTTGGATTTCGTTGGGAGTATGCGAGCTCATGTCATCACTCAATTGCGCACTTTGTATTCCAAGAGCACGTAGGAGTCTTGCAGCGCGGTAGCCTGCACCAAGTCCAACGGCTTGATGTTGCTCAGTACTGCCGTGGTGTGCAGCGATTCGCCATCCATCGGTGTTGGGGTGTCCTTTCCCCCGATGAGTGCAGGGGCGACAACCAAAAGGATTCGGTCAACAAGCCCCGCTCTGACCAACGTGGCATTCAAGCTGCCACCCGATTGAATGGTCATGCGCGTAACGCCAAAGTCCTGCTTGAGCCGGTCGAACAGGTGGGTGAAGTCAATCTTGTCGTAGTGAAGCATGTGAAGGTTGCCGAGTGTCGCCCTGAGAGCCAGGGCAGGGTGTGCGGGGTTAGTTGTCACGACTAGAAGCTGTCGTCCCCTGTGGGCGAGATGCGAAGTCCCTTGCCCGGTGAGATGGGGCGCGGAGTCGACCACCACAAAGGAGACCGGTAGCTGCTCCGTGCAGTCTTGCTTCTGGTTGACTCCCGTCTTGGCAAGAGTCTTACCAGTGTTTAGTGAGAATTCGTCAGTCTCGATCTGCAAATCGTAGTACTGCTTCAGTCCTTGCCCAACGCCGGGGATGTTTGGGAAGTCGCGATCGACATCCATCTCGTCTGTACTACCGGTTGATGTCTTTCCATCGGCTGAAACGAGGAGAAATAGCGTTGTGTATGGTCTGGATCCGCTCATGAATGCGCCGTCCCTTACTCCCAGAGCAGCTGCCGCAGGGCTTGGCGCCATGCTTGCGACGCGTCAGCGAGGGGGAGGTTGAGGAGGCGGGCTATGCGGAGGGTGTTTCCCCCGGTGCGGCCCAAGCGGAGGACGGGGACTTTGTGGCGGGCGGCCAGGCGCCGGAGGGCGGTGGTTTTGGTTGGGGGGAGGGAGATGAGGATGCGGGACGGGGCCTCGCCGAAGAGGGCGGCGTCCCAACGGCCCTGGGGGCGGGCGGTGAGCGTGGCGCCGATGCCGCCGATGACGCAGGACTCGGCGAGGGCGACGGCGAGGCCGCCGTCGGAGCAGTCGTGGGCGGAGGAGAGGAGGCCGCGGCGGATGGCGTCGCGGGTGAGGCGCTGGACGCGGGCCTCGAGGTCCATGTCGAGGGACGGGCGACCGGCGACCGTGCCGTGGAGGGTTTCGAGGGCCTCGCTGCCGGCGAGCGTCGCGGGGTCGGCGTCGAGGGACGTCGCGCCGAGGAGCATGACTAAGTCGCCCTCGTCGCGGAAGCCCGCGCCGCAGTGTTTTGTGACGTCTTCCAGGAGGCCGAGGGCGCCGACGACGGGCGTGGGGTAGATGGCCTGTCCCACGCCCTCGTTATAGAGGCTGACGTTGCCGCTGACGACGGGGACGCCGAGGGCGCGACAGGCGTCGGCCATGCCCTTGATGCACTCCTCAAGCTGGTAGTAGACCTCCGGGCGCTCCGGGTTGCCGAAGTTGAGGCAGTCTGTGAGGGCGATGGGCTCCGCGCCGACACAGGAGACGTTGCGGCAGGCCTCGGCGACGGCGAGCTGGCCGCCGACGAAGGGGTCGAGCCACGCGAGGCGGCTGTTGCCGTCGGTGGCGGCGGCGATGCCGCGGCGGGTGGCGGGGCCGCCGTAGCCGTCGCGGAGGACGAGGACGGCGGCGTCGCCGCGTCCGGGGCCGACGACGGTGTTGGCCTGCACCTGCTGGTCGTACTGGCGGTAGACGCCGGAGCGGCTGGCGATGTTGGCGGAGCCGAGGAGGCGCAGGAGGGCCTCGGCGGGCGTCATATCGGGCAGCGGGAGGGCCGCGAGGTCGACACGCTGCGCGGCGGCGGTCTCGGCGGAGAGCGCGCCG
Source organism: Chloroflexota bacterium (assembly GCA_026713825.1). NCBI lineage: Bacteria > Bacillati > Chloroflexota > Chloroflexota bacterium. Next base: position 25,126 of record JAPONS010000014.1, read on the forward strand.
GAGAGGCGGTAGCGGGGCGCGCCGACGAGGTGCTCGACGGGGACGTCGGCGTGCGGCTCGCCGGCGTCGTTGATGCGGACGGTGGCGTCGCCGGTGACGCTGCCGATGACGCTGGAGGTCAGGTCCCACTTGTCGAAGACGGCCTTCACGGCGTCCTCGAAGCCGGGGCGGACGAGGAGGAGCATGCGCTCCTGGGACTCGGACAGCATGACCTCGTAGGGGTTCATGGCGGACTCGCGGCGGGGCACCTGGGCAACGTCGAGGAGGAGGCCGCGGCCGCCCTTGCTGACGCACTCGACAGCGGCGCTGGTGAGGCCGGCCGCGCCGAGGTCCTGCATGCCGGCGATGCCCTCGGGGCACGTCTGCAGCGCCTCCAGGCAGGCCTCGATGAGCACCTTCTCGAGGAAGGGGTTGCCGACCTGCACGGTGGTGCGGAGCTCCTGCGTGTCCTCCAGCGTCTGCGAGGCGAGGCCGGACGCGCCGTGGATGCCGTCGCGGCCGGTGTCGGCGCCGACGAGGAGGAGGAGGTCGCCTGGGCCGGAGGGCTGCGCGCGGACGAGGTCCTGTGTGCGGACGAGGCCGACGCACATGGCGTTGACGAGGGGGTTGTCGTCGTAGCAGGGGGCGAAGGTGATCTCGCCGCCGACGTCGGGGACGCCGATGCAGTTGCCGTACCAGGAGATGCCCTCGACGACGCCGTGGAAGAGGCGGCGCGTGCGCGTGGAGGCGGCGGGGCCGAAGCGCAGAGAGTTCAGGAGCGCGATGGGGCGCGCGCCCATGGCGAGGATGTCGCGGACGATGCCGCCGACGCCGGTCGCGGCGCCCTGAAAGGGCTCGACGGCCGAGGGGTGGTTGTGGGACTCGATCTTGAAGACGACGGAGAGGCCGTCGCCGACGTCGACGACGCCGGCGTTCTCGGCGCCGGGGGAGACGAGGACGCGGGGGGAGTCGCTGGGGAAGAGGCCGAGGAGGGGGCGCGAGTGCTTGTAGGCGCAGTGCTCGCTCCAGAGCGCGCCGAAGAGGCCGAGCTCGAGCGCGTTGGGCTCGCGGTCGAGCTTGTCGACGATGGCGTCGTACTCCTGCTGGCTGAGGGCGATCTCCCTGAGGGTCTCGGGGTCGACGGGCACGAGTGACCTCCGGCGCGGGCGGGACGGATGGGCGGGGCAGTGCGCGGGTGCAGAATGACGGTAGCAACAGGGTGCGGGGCAGTCAAGTTGTGGCAGTATTGCCATTCACCCAGTTGCACTGTAATATCAAAACCCACAAATGGCGTAGCGTACGAGGGTTGACGCTTCCCCTTTTATGCGCTATTCTGCGCTGCGTTGTGTGGTACTCGTGTCCACACGGACAGTAGCGGAATGTTTAACGAGACTGGTCAGGTACGCAAATTGGAATATTCGGCAAGGAGGCTTGCGGTGCGCACACCTAGGATGTCCCGGCAGAGTATTGCCCCTCGGTTGCTTCTGAGCTTAACTCTGGCGTTGTCCCTCCTGTTCGCCACCGCGAGCAGCGTATTTGCCGACGGGCACGAAGGAACGTTGCCCGCCACGGGCGGCACGATTGAGTTTGCCAGCGGCGTCACCGTCAAGACGCCCGACGGCGCCAGCAGCAGCGACGTCACGGTGACCTACACGGCCCTTGAGGGTGACGATGTTCCCGGCGATGCGCCGGAAGGCATGCAGCTTGGGTCCCTGGTCTTCACGCTGGACACAGGCGGCGCGGTCTTCACCCAGCTGGCCGAGGTCACGGTCCCGTTCACCGATGAGGACCAGGCGGCTGCGGCAGGCGGCAGGGCTGACAACGTCACCGTTCTTTCCTGGGAACCGGTAAGCGGCACCTGGATCGACACCTTTGCGCTGCTGGACATCATCAACAACACGTTGACCGTCTCCAGCACGACGCTGGGCACCTACGCGGTGGTTGTCACACTGCCGGCGGATGGCGCGCCGACACCGACGCCCGAGATAACGATGACTCCTGACGTGCCCGTTGAGCCCACCCCGCCCCCGACCGGCGGCTTCGGGGTCAGCAACAGCCTGATGATGGGCCTGCTCCTGATGGGCGCGCTCTTCCTGATGGGCGGCGGCTACGTCCTGGTCCGCAACCGGAACCGGTAGTCTCGACAAGACTCGAAAGCAGAAGAGCCCCGCCACATGGCGGGGCTCTTCCTTTTTGGCTGCGCGCCCTCCGTGCAGAACGGCGCGCCCTTGCGACGGGGGCGCGGGGGAGGGGGCTAGGTGCGGTAGCGGAACTTGCCCTCTATGCGGTCTCGGTTGAGCTTGCGGTTGAGGTGCAGGCCGTCGAGGACGAACTCGGCGCCGGAGGCGAAGAGGGCCTCCTGCTTCCTGGGGTCTATGCCGAACTGTTGCACCATCGGCGCGAGGCCGCCCTCGCCGCCGAGGCGCTCGGCGTAGGCGAAGGAGGGCACCTCGCTGCCGGCCTCGACCTCGAGGCCCTCCTCGAAGCGGAGCTGGAGCTCGACGAAGTCGTTGGCGTCGAAGTGGCGGTTGAAGACGTTGAGCACGGCCTTCTTGGTGAGCTCGTCGACGACGCGGGCCTCGCGGCCGTCCTCGACGGTCTCGAGCTCCAGCTTGCCGAGGGTGGACGCGACGATGAAGGGGAGGTCGGAGACGCGCGGCACGGCCTGCGTCTCGTTGTAGCGGATGGCGCGGCGGAGGGCGCAGGCGGCGAGGGTCTCGTAGTTGGCGATGGAGACACGGACGGAGACGCCGGAGCGCTGGTTGATGTCGGCGCTGCGGCGGGCCAGGGACGTGAACTCGCCGATGATCTCTGCCATGAAATCGGGGACGACGACGGCCTCCTCAGTGTCGGCGAAGCGGGAGCGCTCCTGATCGACGATGGAGACCTCCTCCTCGACGGTCTTGGGGTAGTGGGTGCGGATGAGGGCGCCGTAGCGGTCCTTGAGCGGCGTGATGATGCGGCCGCGGTTGGTGTAGTCCTCCGGGTTGGCGCTGGCGACGACGTAGATGTCGAGGGGCAGGCGGACGCGGTGGCCGCGGATCTGGATGTCGCGCTCCTCCATGAGGTTGAAGAGGCCGACCTGGATGCGCTCGGCGAGGTCGGGGAGCTCGTTGATGCAGAAGATGCCGCGGTTGGCGCGGGGGATGAGGCCGAAGTGGATGGTGAGCTCGTCGGAGAGGTAGCGGCCCTCGGCGACCTTGATGGGGTCGATCTCGCCGATGAGGTCGGCGACGGAGATGTCGGGGGTGGCGAGCTTCTCCGCATAGCGCTGGTCGCGGGGGAGCCAGTCGATCTCGAGGCCGTCGCCCTCCTCGGCGAGGCGGGTGCGGCAGCCGAGGCAGATGGGGGCGTAGGGGTTGTCGTTGATCTCGCAGCCGCGGACGACGGGGGTCTCCTCATCGAGGAAGCCGACGAGGCTGCGGATGATGCGGGACTTGGCCTGGCCGCGCTCGCCGAGGAAGATGATGTCCTGGCCAGCGAGGACGGCGTTTTCGACCTGGGGGATGACGGTGTCCTCGTAGCCCATGACGCCGGGGAAGAGGGCGGCGCCGTCGCGCATGCGGGCCATCAGGTTCCGGCGGATCTCCTCGCGGACGGGCAGGACGCGGTGTCCTGACTTGCGGAGCTCGCCGAGGGTGGTCGCCTTCTGCGCGTCAGCCATGGATGCCTCCTGGAATGGTGCGTGGGACGTGTCCGGTTGAAAGGTGGTTCAGTCTTGCACCGGTAGGGGAGCGTGTCAACCGAGGGGGGGGGGGGGGGGGGGGGGGCCCCCGCCGCTCGGGCGGCGGGGAGCGGGGGCGCGGCGCGGGGGGGGGGGGGGCG
>JAPONS010000015.1 GCA_026713825.1 Chloroflexota bacterium
GCCCAGTAATTCCGGGTAACGCTTGCCCCCTACGTTTTACCGCGGCTGCTGGCACGTAGTTAGCCGGGGCTTATTCCCAAGGTACCGTCATTATCGTCCCCTGGAAAAGGGGTTTACGACCCAAAGGCCTTCATCCCCCACGCGGCGTCGCTGGGTCAGGCTTTCGCCCATTGCCCAAGATCCCCTGCTGCTGCCTCCCGTAGGAGTGGGGGCCGTGTCTCAGTCCCCCTCTGGCTGATCATCCTCTCAGACCAGCTACCCGTCGTCGGCTTGGTAGGCCATTACCCCACCAACTACCTGATGGGACGCAGGCCCCTCCCTCGGCGTCTTGCGACTTTCCTCTTCCGGCCGCAACCGGAAGGTCGTATGCGGTATTAGCACCGGTTTCCCGGAGTTGTCCCCCACCGAAGGGCAGGTCACCTACGCGTTCCTCAGCCGTTCGCTGCTCCCCGCCGAAGCGAGGCGCTCAACTTGCATGCATTAGGCACGCCGCCAGCGTTCACCCTGAGCCAGGATCATACTCTCCAGCTAAAGTGAACCCTACCTTCTTTCCACTCTTCCACTGTTAAGGTGCCAAACAGCGCACCAGCAGGGTGCGCTGCGTCCGAACATTGTCCCATTGGGGAAAGGGTGTGTCAACCCCGAATCCCGGGGCCTTGCAGGGGGGGGCCGGTCGCCGGTTCATTGCCGCCGTATAGGGCGCGCCGTATAATGGAAGCGGGACTCACATGTCCCTCCCACTCTACACCGGAGCACATGAATGACCAACGGGACCGAGGGCACCTGGGGAGTCAAGACCGGCCTGGCGCAGATGCTGAAGGGCGGCGTCATCATGGACGTCGTCACGGCCGAGCATGCGAAGATTGCCGAGGACGCCGGGGCCTGCGCCGTCATGGCGCTGGAGCGCGTCCCGTCCGACATCCGCTCCGACGGCGGCGTCGCGCGCATGTCCGACCCGGAGATGGTGCTCTCCATCATGGAGGCCGTCAGCATCCCGGTGATGGCCAAGTGCCGCATCGGCCACTTTGCCGAGGCGCGCATCCTGGAGGCCGTCGGCATCGACTACATCGACGAGTCCGAGGTGCTGACGCCGGCGGACGAGAGCCACCACGTCTGGAAGCACGACTTCAAGGCGCCCTTCGTCTGCGGCTGCCGCGACCTTGGCGAGGCGCTGCGGCGCATCGGCGAGGGCGCGGCGATGATCCGCACCAAGGGCGAGGCCGGCACGGGCAACGTGGTGGAGGCCGTGCGGCACATTCGCGCCGTCACAGACCACATCCGCAAGCTACAGAACATGCCGGACGACGAGCTGCCTGCCGAGGCGAAGACCCTGGGCGCGTCGCTGGACCTGGTCATCGAGGTCAAGCGGCTGGGGCGGCTGCCCGTGGTGAACTTCGCCGCCGGGGGCGTCGCGACGCCGGCCGACGCCGCGCTGATGATGTGGCTCGGTTGCGACGGGGTGTTCGTCGGCTCAGGCATCTTCAAGTCGGAAGACCCGGCCCGCCGCGCCAAGTCCGTGGTGCAGGCCGTGACCCACTACCAGGACTGGGACGTGGTGGCGGAGGTCTCCAAGGGCCTCGGCGCCCCGATGCCCGGCATCGACGTTCGCATGCTCAAACCGGAGGAGCTGCTGGCTGTCCGCGGCTGGTAGAGACCGGCGCTCGCGGCGGCACACATATAGCCACCGGAGGAACGTTTTTGGCGATACACCGAGGCGCCGCATCCCTTGCCCCGGTTGCCTGGAACATGGACTCGCACACCCTCGAGCGGGCGGCTCCCGACGTCCGTACAGGCGTCCTCGCGCTGCAGGGCGACTTCCTGGAGCACGAGATCTCCCTGCGCCGTCTTGGCGCCGAGCCTATCGAGGTGCGACTTCCCCGCGACCTGGATGGCGTCGACGCGCTCATCATCCCCGGCGGCGAGAGCACCACGATGGTCCACCTGCTCGACCTGCATGGTCTGCGGGAGCCGGTGCAGCGCCGCGCCCGCGAGGGGATGCCCGTGTGGGGCACCTGCGCGGGCATGATCCTGCTGGCGAGCGCGCTGGTGGAGGAGCGGCCAGAACCTCTCGGGCTGATGGACATCACCGTCCAACGGAATGCCTACGGGCGGCAGCTGCAGAGCTTCGAGACGGAGCTGGCTGTGACCTACCTCGGCGAGGAGCCAATCCCCGCCGTCTTCATCCGCGCGCCGGCCATTGTCTCGATGGGGGAGGGCGTGGAGACGCTGGCGTCGCTGCCGGATGGCATGCCCGTCGCGGTGCGGCAGAGCAACGTGCTGGCGACGTCGTTCCACCCGGAGCTGACGACGGACACACGGTTTCACCGGCACTTTCTGGATATGGCCGCCCTTGCGCTGGGGAGCGCGGGCAGCAGGTGATGCGTAGCTAATGCGAGTCGGAGGTGGGGAGTGACCCAGTACGTCCCGGACGCCGCCAACGTTCAGCTTGCGGGCGCCGCCCTCCCGGCGGATGACGTGGCTCCCGTTGCGCAAAAGGTGGTGGTGGATGACCTGGAGTCCCTGCTGCAGGTGTTGCCCCGTCGCGTCCGTCGCTGGCTGCAGGAACTGGAGCCCCTGGACGGCCTGCTGGAGATCATCCTGGACCTGGGGAGGCCGCCACAGGCCCGCTTCTTCGACCGGGAAGAGGCGCTGGGGCAGCAGGACACGACCGAGGAGGACATCAACAGCGTCGTGTCGCAGCTCAGCCCCTTCGGCGGGGACAACCGCGCCGGCATCGAGCGGACGCTGCACCGCATCGCGGGGATGCGAAACCGCAATGGCAAGGTGATTGGGCTGACGCTCCGCGTGGGCCGGGCGGTTTTCGGGACGAGCAAGATCATCGAGGACCTGGTGCTGTCCGGCAAGAGCATCCTGATGCTCGGCAGACCGGGTGTGGGGAAGACGACGATGCTGCGGGAGGTTGCCCGGGTGCTGGCGGACCACGCCCACAAGCGCGTCGTCATCGTCGACACGTCCAACGAGATCGCGGGTGACGGCGACGTACCGCACCCGGGTATCGGCAAGGCGCGGCGCATGCAGGTTGCGGCGCCGTCCGAGCAGCACTCCGTCATGATCGAGGCGGTGGAGAACCACATGCCTGAGGTCATCGTCATCGACGAAATGGGCACTGAGGCTGAGGCCGCCGCGGCGCGCACCATCGCGGAGCGCGGCGTGCAGCTCGTCGCGACGGCGCACGGCAACAGCCTGGACAACCTGTTGATGAACCCGACGCTGGCGGACCTGGTCGGCGGGGTGCAGACGGTCACCCTCGGCGACGAGGAGGCGCGGCGGCGCGGGACGCGGAAGAGCGTGCTGGAGCGCAAGGCGCCGCCGTCCTTCGACGCGATGGTGGAGATCCAGACCTGGGACCGCGTCGCCGTGCACGAGGAGATCGCGAGCACCGTCGACACGCTGCTGCGCGGCTTCCCGGTGTCGCCGGAGCAACGCCGGCTGAACGCGGCCGGTGTTGTCGAGCACGGCGTCGGCGAGCCCCAATACCTGCCCTCGGCGGGCAGGCCGCAGCAGTTCGGTGGATTCGGCCGCGGCGGGGGCGGGATGAGGCGGTCGGAGCCGCCGCCGTCGCGCCCGTCGGCCTTCACGCCGCCAGCGCGGACCGTCGGTGTCGGGCCCTCGCGGCCGGTGAACGACGGCCCATCGCGCCTGGCACGGGACGGGCGGCCCCTGCGGGAGACTGCGGCGGAGATCGTCGGCAAGAGCACCAGGGTCTTCTCCTACGGCGTGAACCGCGACCGGCTGTTGGAAACGGCGCGCACGCTGGGCATCGGCGCCGAGGTGACCGCCACGGTGCAGGACGCCGACATGGTGCTGACCACCAAGGTGCACTACCGCAAGCGCGGCGAGTCGCTGCAGTACGCGCAGGAGAAGGGACTGCCCATCTACGTGCTGCGCAAGAACTCGCAGGTGCAGATGGAGCAGTTCCTGAAGTCGCTGAGCGCGGGCTGGGGCGGCGACGGCCGCCAGCGCATCGCGGAGGCGATGGAGGAGACGGAGGAGGCCGTGGTGCAGGTGATCGACGGCGGGCCGTCGGTGGAGCTGGCGCCGCAGTCGTCATACGTCCGGCGGCTGCAGCACCAGCTAGCCGAGCGCTACAACCTCGGCTCCGCCAGCCTGGGCCGCGAGCCGCAGCGCCGCGTCGTCATCTTCCACCCGTAGCGGGAAAGGGAGCCACCAATGCCCCAACCACTCTTGATCACGTTTGAAGGCGGAGAAGCCACAGGCAAGTCCACGCAAGTGCGGCAGCTCTCAGCCTCACTGCGCGACGCCGGCCACAAGGTCGTCACGGTCGCCGAGCCCGGCGGCACCGAGCTAGGCGCGCGGCTGCGAAGGTTGGTGAAGTTCGGGCAAATGCCCATCGGCCCGCGGGCCGAGGCGCTGCTCTTCGTCGCGGCGCGGGCGCAGCTCGTCGAGGAGGTCATGGCCCCCGCGCTGGCGGACGGCGCCGTCGTCGTCTCCGACCGCTTCGGCGACTCGACGCTCGCGTACCAGGGCTACGGCCGCGGGCTCGACGTCGAGGAGCTGCGCGGACTGAACGCGGCGGCGACGGGCGGGCTGCAGCCGGACCTGACCGTGCTGCTGGACCTGCCGGTTGACCTCGCCCTCATGCGCCGCCAGCCTCGCGGCGGCGACAGGTTCGAGGCGGGTCTGGCGAAGGCGGACGCGGCTGATGTAGCTTTCCACCTGCGCGTCCGGGAGGGGTTCCTGACGCTGGCGGCGCAGGAACCGGAGCGGTGGCTCGTCGTCAACGCGACGCTGCCCCGGCGCGAGGTGGCGCGGGTCGTGCGCGAGCGGGTGTCGGGGATGTTAGCGGAGTAGGGATGGGGGACGCGCCGCTCTTATCACCTATGCCGAGAACGATGACCGTTTTTGACACCAGGCACGCCCAATGCTAGTATTCATCGCCTAGGAAGCGGGCACGTGCGCCGCTTCCCGAAATTGGGCGGTGGACCAGCGCCCGGAGGCCCCGGGAGGGGCGTAGCCTGGGTCCGGAGGGACCTCCACAAATGCCGCAAGGCAGCTTGGCGATCTACATCGTTCTCCTCGTCATTGCCCTGGCCTTCTCTGCGCTCTTTTCCTCCTCTGAGGCCATTCTCCTGTCCGTGCAGCGTGTGCGGTTGCAGTACATGGTCCGCAGCCGGGTGCCGGGCGCCCGCGTGGTGGCGCGGCTGGTCGAGAACCCGCAGCGGTTCCTGCCCACCATCCTCCTCGCCAACAACCTGACGAACACCGCCGCGGCCGCGCTGGGCACAGCCGTCGCGGTGCAGCTCATCGACTCCGAGGGGCTGGCGGTGGCGACCGCGACGGCCGTGGTCACGGCACTGCTGCTGGTCTTTGGGGAGACTATTCCCAAGGCCGTCGGCGTACGGCACGCGGAATCGTTGTCGCTGATAGTGGCGCCGCCCGTCACCCTGCTTGGCCGCGTACTGCTCCCCATTGTGATTGTCCTGAACGCGATTGTGGACCTGGCGCTCAAGCCCTTCGGCGGGACGACGGGGCGCACAGGCATGACGGAGGGCGAGCTGCGCGCCATGATCTCGCAGGGGCGGGAGTCGGGCGCCGTCGCCTCCCGCGAGGCGCGCATCATGGAGCGGGTCCTGCGTTTCGCCGAACACCAGGTCCGGGAGGTCATGGTGCCCCGGAACGAGGTGGTGATGGTGGAAAAGGGAGCGGAGATGGGCGAGTTCCTCTCGCTTCTGGGACGCAGGCCGCGCAGCCACTATCCAGTGTACTCCAGCAGCCCGGAGAACGTCGTGGGGGTGCTGGACGCCAGCGACGTCCTGCGCGGCCTCGCGCTGCACCACATCGGCCTCGGCGGAGACGTGACCGTTCTGGCCCGCTCTGCGGTCTTCGTGCCCGACACCAAGCTCGCGTCGGAACTGCTCGAGGAGATGCAGGAGGCCGACGACACGGCGGCCATCGCGGTGGACGAATTCGGCGTCATCGTGGGCCTGGTCACCATCGTCAAGCTGGGTGAAGAGGTGATGGGGGCGCTGGAGTTCACCGGGGACATCGAGGATGAAGAGGAAGAGGTGGAAGCGCTGGACGAGGTCACCTTTGCCGTCGACGGCGCGCTGCGTCTCCACGAGCTGACGGAGCGCATGGGCCTCGCCCTGCCGGAGGGCGACTACGAAACGGTGGCCGGCTTCCTGCTGGAGCGCATCGGCAATATCCCGTCGGAGGGGCAGCAGTACCGGTACGGCAACGTGAGCTTCACCATTACGGAGATGGACGGGCTGCGGGTGGAAAAGGTGCGCATCCACTACATCACGCCCTTTGGCGCGGAGGAGCCTCAGTCCGCGGGAGACCTCTAATGGCGACGCTGCCGCAGGCGGTGGCGCGACAGGCCGCCGCCGCCGGGCTCACGGGCGCGAGGCTCGTGGCGGCGGTGTCCGGCGGCCCCGACTCGCTTGCCCTGCTCCACGCGCTGCACTGCATCACGGACTTCCACCGGCTCTCCCTGCACGTCGCGCACGTGGACCACGGGCTGCGGCCGTCGTCCGGGCGGGACGCCGACTTCGTGCGCGAGCACGCCGAGGCGCTGGGGCTGCCGTGCACCGTCGTCGCCGTGGATGTGCCGCGCCGTCGTGACGGTTCCTTCTCCGAGGCCGCGGCCCGCGACGCCCGGTACGGCGCGCTGGCCGGCATCGCCGAGCGTGATGGCGCAGCGGCTATTGCGACGGGACATACCCTCGATGACCAGGCGGAGACGGTGCTGTTGCACGCGGTGCGCGGCGCGGGCCTCGCCGGGCTTCGCGCGATGGCCGCGCTGAGCGACGCGCCCGTCAAAGGGGCGAACGCGCGCGTCTTCCGCCCGCTGCTGGGCATCCGTCGCGGCGATACCGTTGCGTACTGCCGCGAACTGGGCCTGTCGCCCGTTTTGGACGAGTCCAACGACGACACGCGGATCCCCCGCAACCTGCTGCGTGTGGAGGTCGTGCCGCTGCTGGAGCGGCTGAACCCGCGTGCCGTCGAGGCGCTGGCCCGCATGGCCGAGAACGCGGGCGGCGCGCTCGACTTCCTCGACGCCGCGCTGGACGCCGAGTGGCCGGCGCTGGCGTCGACCGTGGACGGCGTGGTTGCGCTGGGCCGCGAGCGCCTTCGGTCGCTGCACCCCGCGCTGCAGGCACTCGCCGTGCGACGCGCGTATGAGGCAGCCGGCGGGGCAAGCGGCTCGCTGGACGCGGTGAACGTTGAGGCGGCGTTGCGGCTCGCGAGCGGCCCGGCGGGCAGGGAGGCGACGTTGCCCGGCGGCGTCCGGGCGGAGGCGCGCCATGATGCGCTCGTGTTGCGCTCATCCGGGGCACCGGGGCAGCCGCCGCTGGAGGGGGAGCACCCGATTCACGTGCCGGGCGTCGCGTCGGCGGGCGGCTGGCGCGTGGAGGCGCAGGTTGTTCCGATGCCCGCGAGCCTGGACGCACCGCCGTTCGTTGCCCATCTGGACGCGGACGCGCTCGGCGGCGAGCTGTGCGTGCGGGGGCGGCGGCAGGGCGACCGCTTTCAGCCGCTCGGCATGGCGCAGGGGAGCAGGAAGCTGCAGGACTACTTCGTAGACGCGCACGTGCCCCGGCGGGAACGGGACGCCGTGCCGCTGCTCGTGTCGCCGCGGGGTGTGGCGTGGGTCACGGGGCATGCCGTCGCGCACTGGGCGCGGGTCACGCCGGAGACGCGGCGGGTTCTTCGTGTGGAGCTCGCGAGGGAGGCCGGGTCGCAGGCTACGCCAGCGCCTCCAGCGCCGCCGCCAGATCGAGGTCCTTCCGGCTGATGCCGCCTGAGGAGTGCGTTGTCAGGGTGACCGTGACGCGCTTGTAGCCGACGGCCATGTCCGGGTGGTGATCGGCGGCCTCCGCGGCCTCCGCCGCGCCGTTCACGAAGGCGATGCCGTCCATGTACGCGCCGAAGGTGTACGTCTTGGCGATGGCGTCGCCATCGCGCTGCCAGTCCGCGAGCCCGGCCAGCCCCGCCGCGATTGCCTCGTCGCTCAGCCTGGTGTCGTCCGCCATGACCGCGCTCCTTCCCTATCCCTTAGCCCTGAGCGATGAGGTGCTCGCGCACCATGCCCTCGCCGAGGATGCCCTCCAGCCGGTCGTAGAGGTCCTGGCAGCCGTAGGCCTTCATAGATGCCTCCAACCGGACGGTCTTGCCGTTGGTGCGCACTTCCAGCAGGACGGGGTCGTTGCCGGGGAAGTCCATCAGCAGCCGCAACGTGTCCCGAAGCGTGAGCTCGTCCTGCCGGGGGTCGTCCGTCTCCTGAAGCTGGAGCTGCAGCCATCGGTCCGGGCCGCCGCCCCCGTTGGTTTGCGGCGCATGGCCGTTTGCCGTGACCTCGGTCTCCTCTGCCGCGTGCCCGTTCCCGGACGGCTCCGCAACATCCTCATTCTCTGCCGCGCCGTTTCCATTGTGGCGGCCGTTGGTTGGCACAGGGGCGGTTGGCGGCACGTACGTGCTTTCCGTCCGCACCGCGGGCACGGTGATCCCCGAGGGCTGCGGTGGCTCGGCCTCGGCTGGCGCATCGTCCCACGGCGCGGCTGTGGGCGACGGTTGATCGCCGGTGGTGGGGAGGATGAAGGGCGCGGCGCGTTCGCACACGATGGACTGCTGGTCGCCGCGCATGCTGACGCGGCCGTTGACCTGGAGGAGGTTGCCCTCCCGCCAAAGGTCCTGGTTCTCCGAGTACGTCGCGCCGAATGCTGCCACCTCGACTGCGCCGTCCATCAGCCGCAGCTCGGCGGCGGCGGAGGCCGAGCCGTTCCGGGTGGTGAAGTAGCGAACGGAGGCCACCTGCCCCACGAGGGCCACGCGGGCGTTTGCCTGCTCGCCCTCAAGGTCCTGGACGGAAATGATGGCGGTACCGGGGTCGACGCCCGCGAGCATCTGGATGAAAGGGGTCTCGGAGAAGGTCACGCCCATGAGCTCGCGCTCCCACCCGGCCTTCTCCTGCACGCCGGCGTCGGCGGCGACGGGGAGCTGCAGCTCCGGCATCGGGGCGTCCACGGACTCGCCGAAGAGGTCGAACATGGTAGTCTGGCCGCTGCGGCGGCGCTCGGCCTCCTGGTTAGCCAGCGCCATGATCCGGTCGAGGCCGGCAAGGAGCGCGCCGCGGCTCAGCTCGAGGGCGTCCATGGCACCCGCTTTGACCAAGCTCTCCATGATCCGCTTGTTGATGCCCTTCATGTCCATACGGCGGCAAAGGTCCTCGACACCCGCGAAGGGCTCGGCGCCGCGCGACTCGACGACGGCGCCGATGGCGGCCTCGCCGACGCCCTTGATGGCGCCGAGGCCGAAGCGGATGGCCTGCGGGCTGCCGTGCGCACCCTCGATGGTGAATTCGACGGCGCTGTAGTTGACGTCGGGTGGGCGGACCTCGATGCGCATGCGGTGGCACTCGCCGATGGTCGCCGCCATGCGGTCGGTGTTGCCGAGGCGCTGGTTGAGCACGGCCGTCATGTACTCGACGGGGTAGTTTGCCTTGAAGAAGGCCGTCCAGTAGGCGATGAGGGCGTAGCTGACGGCGTGGGCCTTGTTGAAGGCGTACCCGGCGAAGGGCTCGATGAGCTGGAACATGTCCTCGGCTTCCTTCCGGGTGTAGCCGCGCTCCTGCGCGCCCTTCAGGAAGACCTCCTTCTCCTCCGCCATGATGGCGGCGACCTTCTTGCCCATCGCCTTGCGGAAGGCGTCGGCCTCTCCCAGCGTGTACCCGGCGAAGCGCTGCACGATGAGCAGCACCTGGTCCTGGTAGACGATGACGCCGTAGGTCTCCTCCAGAAACTCCCGCACATCCGGGTGCGGGTACTGGATCTCCTCCTCGCCGTGCTTGGCGCGGATGTAACGGTCGATGTGCTCCATGGGGCCGGGCCGGTAGAGGGCCACCATGGCGGCGATGTCCCGGAAGTCGGTGGGCTTCAGGTCGCGGATGTAGCGGCGCATTCCCGTGCCCTCAAGCTGGAACACGTCGGTGGTGTCGCCGGCCGAGAGGAGGGCGAAGGTCTGCGGGTCGTCCAGCGGGATGGACTGCAGGTCAAGCTCGGGGCCGCCGTTGGCCGCGACGAGGTCCATGGCGCGCCGCAGGATGGTCAGGTTGGCGAGGCCGAGGAAGTCCATCTTCAAGAGGCCCAGCTTGGCGATGGGGTCCATGGAGAACTGGGTCATGGGCGTGCCGCTCTCCTCGTCCCTGACCGGGCGCTGGAGCGGGATGTGCTCCTCCAGCGGGTCCGCCGAGATGACGACGCCCGCCGCGTGGGTGCTGACGTGGTGGACGGTGCCCTCGATGCGCTGGGCCGTCGTCACGAGGTTGTCCAGCGTGGAGTCAGCGTTCTTCAGCTCGTCCAGCTCCGGGCTGAGGGAGACGGCCTCGGCGAGCGAGCCCGCGCGGGGCGGGATCAGCCGGGCGACGCGGTCGACGTCCGAGTAAGGCAGCCCAAGGGCGCGGCCGACGTCCCGGATGGCGGCGCGGGGGCCCATGGTGCCGAAGGTGATGATCTGGGCAACATGGTCCCGGCCGTACTTGTCGACCACGTAGCGGATCACCTGGTCCCGCCGGTCGTCCTGGAAGTCCATGTCGATGTCCGGCATCTCCTTGCGCTCCATGTTCAGGAAGCGCTCGAAGACCAGGTTGTACTCCAGCGGGTCGACGTCGGTGACGCCGAGGCAAAAGAGCACGAGGCTGGCGGCCGCGCTGCCCCGCACGCCGAAGAGGATGCCCTCCCGCCGCGAGAAGGCGATGATGTCCCAGACCACGAGGAAGTAGGTGGCGAACTGCGTGTGCTCGATGACCGAGAGCTCGTAGTCCAGCCGCTCGTGGTAGCGCTTGGGCGCGCCGGGACGGAGCCGTTCGAGGCCCTCGCGGCAGAGACGCTCCAGGTACACCTGCGGCTCGGATCCGTCTGGCGTGGGGTACTGGGGCAGCCGGATGCGGTCGAAGTTGAGGCGGATGTCGCAGGTGTCGGCGATGCGCTGCGTATTGGAGACGGCCTCGGGAAACTCCGGGAAGAGCTGCAGCATCTCGTCCGGGCTCTTGAGGTAGAAGGAGTCGCCGTGCATCTTGAGCCGTTTGCCGTCGTGCACGGTGGTGTTGGTGGAGATGCAGATGCGGATGTCCTGCATTGACGCGTCCTCGCGGTGGACATAATGAAAGTCGTTGGTGGCCGCGAGGGGGATGCCCAACTCGCGGTTCAGCTCGATGAGGGAGGCGTTGACCCGATCGAGCTCCTCGAGGCCGTCGTGGCGCTGGAGCTCGAGGTAGAAGTTCTCGCCGTAGACCTCGCGGAACCAGTCGATGGACGCGCGCGCGTCAACGTCGCGACCCGCGAGGGTAAGCTCGGCGAACTCGCCGCTGAGGCAGCCGGAGAGGGCGATGATGCCGCCGCGGTAGCGGTTGAGCAGGTCGCGGTCGACGCGGGGCTTGTAGTAGAAGCCGTCGAGGTGCGAGCGCGTGACGAGCTGGATGAGGTTCGCGTAGCCGGTGTTGTCGCGCGCGAGCAGCGTCAGGTGGTACGGATTGCGGTCCGCCGCGGTGCGCGATGTGTGGGAGCCGGGCGCCAGGTAGACTTCACACCCGAGGATGGGGTTGATGCCAGCCTCTCGGCAGGCAGAGTAGAAATCTACAGCCCCGTACATCACGCCGTGATCCGTGATGCCGAGGGCATTCATCCCGAGCTCTTGACACCGCTGCACCATGGGGCCGATCCGGCTCAACCCATCCAGTAGGCTGTACTCCGTGTGCACGTGCAGGTGGGTGAACAAGGCTTTCCTCTTATGTTGTTGGCGTCATTATATGCCCGCGTCAACGGGGGGCGGCAAGCCATGAAACTCGGAGGATTCAGGGTTGATTTTGCGAAAGGGCCTCGCGAGCTCATCGGCCCGCGAGGCCCCGTCAGGTTCACGCGCCAACAGTGGCGAGTTGCGCGCGAGAGGCCGGGCTACTCGCCCCTCGGTGCGACGCCGCCCATCTCCATCTCCTGCGGGATGGTGGGGATGCGCGCCGCGATGACGGCGGGGGTGCCACGCCGGACCTGGTCGAGGCCGCGGCGCAGGGCGGGGCCGATCTCCTCGGCGGTGGTGACCGTCTCGCCGTAGCCGTTGGCGGCCTCTGCCAGCTTGGCGAAGTCGGGAGGCGGGTCGAAGAGGCCGCCGTCGTACTGCTCGTTGCGGATGGCCGCGCCCTCGGGGTACGTGCCGCGCAGGCCGCGCGTGCCGGTGCTGTACGAGGCGTTGACGAACACGACGGCGAGGTAGGGCGCGTTGTGGTGGTTGGCCGCCCACAGGCCCGCCAGCGGCGTGCCGAACATGAAGTAGCCGTCGCCGGAGGTGAGGATGACGTCGCTGTTGGGCTTGGCCAGCTTGGCGCCGAAAGCAGCGGCGCTGCCCCAGCCGCCAGTGCTGCCGCCGCTCTTGAAGTACGTGCCCGGCTGCGAGCGCTCGTGGTAGGCCTGCACGTAGGGCGTATTGCTCAGAGCGTCGTCCAGCAGGATGGCGTCGGACTCCATGACCTGCCCCAACTGGTAGGCCACCCATCGGGGGTGCAGCGGCGAGCGCTTGGAGGCCTCGGCGGCGAGGTCCTCGTTCCGCTGCCGGATCTCCTCCTTGCGCTGCTCCAGCCGTGCGCGCCGGTCGGCGATGCGATCCATGTCACTCTTGGTGAGCAGGCCAGTGGCGGCTTCGTAGATTGCCTCGGCGGCGCCGGTGACGCTAACAGGCAGCCACATGTCGGCGCGGTACTCCATCGTCTTGTAGCGGGACTGCACCGGGTCGGGGTCGACCCAGATGACCCTGGCATCGGCGCTTGGGGCGTTGCGCCCGGGAGTGAAGGGCGACGGCGACTCGCACACCATGACGACGTCGGCGTCCGCGGCGTCGGGCCCGGTGCCGTGCAGCGGGTGGGTCGTCGGGAAGTTCATCTTGTCCGTCTGCTGCTCCCGGATGGGTATCGCCAGAAGCTCGGCGAGCCGGACCAGCGCCTCGACGGAATCCGGGTGGCGGCCCGACTTGGCGAGGGAGATGACGGGGTTGTTGGCCTTGACCAGCCACTCGGCGGCCAATTTTGCGTCGCGCGGGTCAGGCCACGCGGGCCTCGCGACGCCGAGCTGGTCGCGAGTCGGGAAGCGCGTGGTGCCCGGCATCGGCTGCATGGCGACCTCGCGCGGGACGGTCATGTACACGGGCCCCTGCGGGTCGCTCATGGCGACCTGCAGCAGGCGGCTGACCATGAGGCCGGGGTTGTCGAGGTGTTCCAATCGGTGGTCGTGCTTGGTGTACTGCCGCAGAATCTCACCCTGATCGCGGGGCTCCTGCACCCACTGGATGGGGGCGTCGCGGCCGCCGCGCATGGTGCCGGGGTAGGCGCGCGGGCCGGTGCCGGCGGTCATGAGCACCGGATAGCCGCCGCGCCACGCCGTGTGGATGGCGGCGCCGTAATTCAGGGTACCGACGTCGACGTGGACGGCGGTGGCGGCGGGCTGGCCGGTGACCATCGCGTTGCCCAGCGCCGCGTGGAGCGCCGCGCCCTCGTGCGTCATGGTGACCAGCCGCGGCGAGGGCCACTCGCGCTCGCGGGCCTTGGCGGCGCTCTCCTGGAAGAAGGCAATCTCGGAGCCGGACACGAAGAAGAGGTTGTCGACGCCGCCCAGCTTCATGGAGGCCATGATGGCGTCGGACCACTCCTCCGCGCCGTACTCGCCCCAAGTGGACTCAAATGAACGAGGCTCACTGGTTACCATGATGGACCTCCCTGTTGCTCGCTGTGGTTGGTGGCGCAAGGCTAGGGCGCGCGCGTGGGGGTGTCAAGGAAGGGGGAGGGGGTGGACGCACCTACCCCAACAACGGCGCCAGTGTTTCGCTGTCGGCTAGCGCGTGGTTGATTGCGTCCTCAAACGGAGATGGCTATCGCTGACCTGCTAGTTTGCCGCCTCCGTCGGGATCCAGCGCACTGATGAGATCTCGCTGAATTCCCGCCGAATCCTCGTCCAAGAACGTCCGGCATCGTCGCTGCGGTACAGGTAGCCGTAGCGGCTGCCGGCGAACAGGACGTCGGGGTCCCAGGCCTCGAGGTTGACGACCCACATGGCGGAGTTGGGCTCGTCCGGGAGCGGAACCGGCTCCCAGGTCGTGCCCGTGTCGTCCGAGCGCATGATGGCGCCCGTCATGCCGGGTGTCGCGTCGCCGATGGTAAAGAAGGCGGACTTGCCGTTGGCCGGCGACGTGCCGAACCCCCTCGTGTAGCGCAGCGGGAACTTGTCTGCGACGCCGACCGAGGTCCAGCTCTCGCCCTCGTCCTCGGTGAACCAGGCGTCGTTGTTGACGACGGCGAAGACGCGCTTGGGCGGGCCCTGGACGACGGCGACGCTGTGCAGATCCATGTTGGGGATCTCCTGCCCGACGCGGGTCCAGGTGTCGCCGCCGTCGGCGCTGTGGCGCAGGCCGTCGACCTCTATGCCTGCCCAGATGCTCTGGGGGTTGACCGGGTCGATGGCGAAACCGGTGACGCGGGGCACGCCGACGGCCGGGCACTCCTCGGCGATGTCCACTGGCCGCTGGCTCCACGTCGCGCCGCCGTCGGTCGAGCGGAAGATCCCGCACGGGGTGGGCGTGCCGGTGCCGGCGAAGATGATCGCAGGGTTGCTGTGGTCGAACGCGATGCTCCACACGCAGTAGCCGTTGAGCTCGGAGTCCACTCGGGCCCACGTGTCCCCAGCGTCAGAGCTCTTGTAGAGGCCGAGGTCAGTGCCGCAGAGGACTTCACGAGGGTTATCCGGATTCACCGCCAGGGTGCGGACAATCGCGTCGGAGTGCATTCCCTGCCCCACGCTTGCCCGGACCCAGGTCTCTCCGCCGTCGGTGCTGCGATGAACCCCCTGTCCCACTGAACCGACCAGTACGGTGACGTTGTTATTCATTGCGCCCCCCTTTCAAGGGATGTCCGGTGTCCCTTTACCCTGCCGTCAATTTTCGTTCCAATGGCGGCATTGTAACGCCCAAACCAGCAACCGCCACCAGGACGTTGAAACCTGAGGGGTGGTCGTTGTGTGGAGGCCTCCACTATAGCCGAGCTATCAGCTCGTCTATTTGCTCAACCGTGTTCATGTCGGGCTCCCACGCTGCGATGAGACCGTTCTCGTCGATGGCGACTGCGGGACGGCGGCCCTCGGCGTTGTTGGCAACGTAGCGCTCCGCCGACGCGTCCGACATGCCGTACGCAATGCCAACGCTCCAGTCGGGGTCCAGCAGGACCGCGAAGGGCAGACCCTCCTTCTCGATCCACGCCCGGGCGCTTTCGGCGTCCTTGTCGTTCATGCCGTAGACCACGATGTTCTTGTCTGCCAGTTTGGCGGCGTTCTCCCGGTACCCGAGAGCCATCCGCGTTCAGTTCCCGCCCCCGGAGCTGGTGTAGAAGTAGAGCACCGCCTTCTTCCCCCGCAGGTCGCCGAGCGATACGGTGTTGTCATAACAGTCCTTGAGGGTGAAGTCCGGGGCGGGACTGCCGATTTCCAGTTGTGCCATGTGCACCTCCTTGAGGTTGCTCCCCCTAACCAAGCAGGGCGGCCCGGTTAGCCGAGCAGGGAGACGATGATGTTGCCCATCTCCACCGTGCCGACGACGTTGTCGCCCGGCGCCGCGATGTCGCCCGAGCGGTAGCCGTCGGCGAGGGCACGGCTGACCGCATCCTCGACCAGCTCCGCCGCCTCGTCGAGCCCCAGCGAGTACCGCAGCAGCATCGCCGTGCTCAGGATGCTGGCGATGGGGTTGGCGATTCCCTGGCCCGCGATGTCCGGCGCGGTGCCGTGGATCGGCTCGAACAGGCCGTACGCGGGCTTCCCCTGCTCCGGCACGCCGGCGAGGCTCGCCGAGGGCAGCATGCCCATCGAGCCGGACAGCACAGCGGCCTCGTCCGTGAGGATGTCGCCGAAGGTGTTCTCCGCCACCATCACGTCGAAGCGGCTGGGCGCGCGCACCAGCTGCATTGCGGCGGTGTCCACGAGGACGTGCTCCAACTCGACGTCCGGGTACTCCTCGCCCATCTCCATGGCGATCTCGCGCCACAGCCGCGAGGACTCCAGCACGTTGGCCTTGTCGACGGATGTCAGCTTCTTCCGCCGCATCCGCGCCAGCTCGAAGCCGACGCGCAGCACGCGCGCAATGAACTCCTCGCTGTAGTACATCGTGTCGACACCCCGGCGGCCCCGGCTGTTGCTCCAGCGTTTCTTCGGCTTGCCGTAGTAGAGCCCACCCGTCAGCTCTCGCACGACGATGAAGTCGACACCCTCCAGCACCGACGGCTTGAGCGTGCTCGCGTCGATGAGCTGCGGCACCACCTGCACCGGGCGCAGGTTCGCGAAGAGGTCCAGCCCCTGCCGGATGGCCAGCAGGCCGTCCTCAGGGCGTGTCTTGGCGCGGGGGTCGTCCCACTTCGGCCCGCCGACGGCGCCGAACAGGACGGCGTCGGCCGCCTTGGCCGTGCGCAGGGTCGAGTCGGGCAGCGCGTTGCCGAAGTCGTCGATGGCGTTGCCGCCCACCGCTCCGTGCTCGTACTCGAAGGTGTGGCCGAACCGGTCGCCGATGGCGTTGAGCACCCTGACGCTCTCATTCGTGACCTCCGGGCCGATGCCGTCGCCGGGCAGCACTGCAATCTTGTAGTCCATGCGATTCCTTCCTCCGCCCACCCGTCGGGGTGGTATTCGTATGCTTTTGGCTACGTCCCAATCGGGCGTTTGACGGGCATCCCCGCCTGCCGCGGATACCCCTTCGGCGTCGCCGCGATCTTCTCGACGACCACCAGCGCACGGCCGTCCTCGAGTCCCGGGGCGCTGACCGGGCGCAGGGTCGGAGCGGCGCCCCCAAGAAGCTGGACTGCCTTGGCCGCAGCGGCTAGCTCCGGCCCGACGTTGTCCTTCTTGTGCGCCACCAGCACGCCGCCGGCGCGCAGGAACGGCAGTGTCAGCTCGGCCAGCGCGGGCAGCTTGGCCACGCCCCGGGCGAGCACGGCGTCGAACGACGCACGCAGCGACGGGTCGTGGGCGAGGTCCTCTGCCCGCCCGTGCTGCACCGTCACGTCCGGCAACTCTAGGTGTGCGACGAGGTCCCTGAGAAAGGCCACCTTCTTGCCCGTCGTCTCCAACAAATCCAGTCGGATGCCGGGAAAGGCTATCTTCAGCGCCACGCCGGGGAGTCCAGCCCCGCTGCCGACGTCGAGCACGCGCCCGCCCCGCAGGGTCTCGGCGGTGAGGACGCAGGCCACCGTCAGCGAGTCCAGAAAGTGCAGCGTCTCGACGGCCTCTGGCTTCGTGATGGAGGTCAGGTTCATCCGCGTGTTCGCTACGAGCATGACGTGGGCGTACTTCGCGAACTGCGCTTCCTGCTCGGCGCTCAGCTCAACGCCGATGGCGCGGGCGCCTTCGGTCAGCAGGCGCAACTTGCTCTCGGCCTCGGTCTTCTGCATGCCGAGAGTATAGCAGGGTGCGCACACGTGTGCGGGCGTGAGGGCGGGGTGCCCCTTCCCCCGGCGGCCAGCCCCCGCTAAGCTGTTGGGCATGCCTTAGACGGGAGGGGTCATGGCCACGCGTCAGTTGGTACGGGAGAACGCCGAGCTTGAGGCGGAGCTGCGCAAGCGGCTGCGCGGCGAGGTCCGCTTCGACCGGATGACCCGCGCCATCTACGCCACCGACGCCTCCATCTACCAGATGGACCCCGTCGGCGTGGTCTTCCCGATGGACGTGGAGGACGTGGTCAACACTGTTACCTTCTCGGCGGTCCACGGCGTGCCCGTGCTGCCCCGCGGTGGTGGCACAGGGCTGGCGGGGCAGACGGTCAACCACGCCATCGTCATGGACTTTTCCCGGCACATGAACCAGCTCATTGAGATGAACCCGGAGGAGGGCTGGGCGTGGGTGGAGCCGGGCATCGTGCTGGACCAGCTCAGCGCCCTCGGCGCGCCGCACGGGCTCAAGTTCGCGCCGGACCCCTCGACGACCAACCGGGGCAACATCGGCGGCGCAATCGGCAACAACTCCTGCGGCGCCCGCTCCATCGTCTACGGCAAGACGCTCGACCACGTGCTGGAGCTCGAGGTGGTCCTCGCCGACGGCACCGTGACCACCTTCCGCGACCTATCGCCCGAGGAGCTCGAGGCCAAGCTCGCGCTCCAGACGCTGGAGGGGCAGATCTACCGCGAGGCGCGGCGCATCGCGACGGAGCAGGCCGAGGAGATCGACCGCCGCTACCCCAAGATCCAGCGGCGCGTCAGCGGCTACAACCTGGACGAGGTCCTCCGCGACCCCATGAACATGGCCAAGGTCGTCGTCGGCTCCGAGGGCACGCTGGTGACCTTCACCCGCGCCAAGGTGCGCATGGCGCCCCGCCCCAAGGCCGCCGCCCTCGCTGTGGTGCACTTCAACACCATCCTGGAGTCCTTCGAGGCGACGGTGGCGCTGCTCGACTCCGGCGCGTCGGCCATCGAGCAGATGGACAACACCATCGTCCGGCAGGGCCGCCTGCACCCGGGGCTCTCGCCGCGCATGGCCTTCGTCGAGGGCGACCCGGCGTCGATGCTGCTGGTCGAGTCGTCCGGCGACACGCCGGAGGAGGCGGAGGCAGGCCTGGAGCGCATCGCCCGCACCATTGAGCGGCGCGGGCTGGGCTACCACACGCTCAAGGTCACCGACCCGCGGCAGCAGTCGACCATCTGGGCCGTCCGGCGCGACGGGCTCGGGCTCATCATGAGCGTCGAGGGCACGGCCAAGCCGCTGCCCTTCGTCGAGGACACCGCCGTGCCGCCGGAGCGGCTGCCCGAGTACTTCCAGCGCTTCGACGAACTGGTCCGCGAGGAGAAGACGACCGCGGCCTACTACGGGCATGCCAGCGTCGGCTGCATGCACATCCGGCCGCTCGTGGACATAAAGCAGCAGGAGGGCCTCGACCGCATGGTGCGCATCGCGGAGCGCGTGTCGGACCTCGTGCTGGAGTTCGGCGGGTCGCTGAGCGGCGAGCACGGCGACGGCATCGTCCGGGGCGTGTTCACGGAGAAGATGTTCGGCCCGCAGCTCTACGAGTCGTTCCGCGAGTTCAAGCGCGTCTTCGACCCGCAGGGCATCATGAACCCCCGCAAGAGCGTCGACTGCCC
>JAPONS010000016.1 GCA_026713825.1 Chloroflexota bacterium
GGGGAGCGGGCTTGACCGCGGGGGGGCGCGGCGGCCGCGGGGGGGGGGGCCGCCGGTCGGGCAGCGGTCGGGCGCGGCGCGGCCGCCGCTCGGCGCGGGGCGATCGAGGCGCCGCTGGAGACCGGCGCGACCGCGGCCGCGACGGCCTGGGCCAGCGTCGGCGAGAGGGTCACGCCCTCGCTCTCGCTGAGGTAGTTGACCGTGCGCAGGACGCCGTTGCCGGCGGGCCCCGCCAGCCGGTCAAGCTGGTCAATGGTGATGTCGCCCTTGATCAACCGCCGCGCCAGACGCCGACGCTCATGCTGCTTTTTCCTGGTGCTGCGGTGCTTGAGGGCTGAAACCCTGCTCTTCTTGTACATCGTCTCCCTTTCGACTCTGACTTTACGGCTCGTCGCCGTAGCTGACGGGGTAATCGCGATTGACCCAGCCGGGGGTGCCGTCCTCAATGTTGTACAGCTTCTCGGGGTCGAAGCCCATTGCCGCCGACATCTCACACGCCAGCGCACTCCGCTGCCCCATGGCGCAGATGAAGAGGAGGGTCTTGTCCTTGGGCAGCTCATCGAAGCGGGCCAGCACCTGGTCGACGGGCACCCAGAGGGCGTCCTTCACATGCCCGGCGGTGTACTCGTCCGGGTTGCGCACATCGACGACGGCGACGTTGGGGTCGCTGTCGACCATTTGCTTGGCTTCCTCTGAGCTGATCCGGTAGAAGGGCTCGCCCGGGTTCTTCCTTGGCATGGTTGTCCTCCCTCAGGGTCGTTGTGTCCCGTCCTCTATCGTATGGGCTATGCCCTATCACCGAGAAGCAGCTTCAGCCGCTGCTTCGCACCCTCGGGCCGCGCGTCCGGCGCGGTGACGACGGCCATGTCGAGCGCGTGGCCGCAGGGGCAGTCGCGGTCGCCGGTGAGCTGCGGCACGATGGTCTGCAGCACGGCCTGCGCCGTCGCGACGTTGTGGTGCAGGTTGCGCAGCACAACCTCGACGGTGACCGAATCGTGGTCCGGATGCCATACATCGTAATCGGTCACGCAGGCGAGCGTCCCGTAGCACAGCTCAGCCTCCCGCGCGAGCTTCGCCTCCGGGAGCGCGGTCATGCCGATGACGCCCGCGCCCCAGGAACGGTACAACTGCGACTCGGCAACCGTCGAGAAGGCCGGGCCCTCCATCACGACGTAGGCGCCGCCGTCGTGGACCGTGGCCTCGGCCTCGCGGCAGGCGTCGACGAGGAGGTGGCGGAGGGTGGGGCAGAAGGGCTCGGCGAAACTCACGTGGGCCACGATGCCGTCGCCAAAAAACGAGGACACGCGCTGGCGTGTCCTGTCTATAAGCTGGTCGGGGACCACCATGTGCTGGGGGGCCATTTCCTCCCTGAGGCTGCCGACGGCGCTGATGGAAATGACGCGCTCGACGCCGAGGAGCTTGAGGGCGTAGATGTTGGCGCGGACGGGAAGCTCCGTCGGGGTGAGCCGGTGCCCCACCCCGTGGCGGGAGAGAAAGGCGATCTCGACACCGTGGTAGCTGCCGACGACGATGGGCCCGCTGGGCGCGCCGAAGGGCGTGTTGACGTTGATCTCCTGGACGTCCGTCAGACCCGACAACTCACTGAGGCCGGTGCCGCCGATGACGCCGATGATCGCGCTAGGCATTCGCGGCCCCCGATCGCAGGCTCTCGGCGTAAGGGGGCGTAAAGACGCCGCGCTCGGTGATGATGGCGGTGACGAGGTCGGCGGGGGTCACGTCGAATGCGGGGTTGGAGACCTCGACGCCGTCGGGTGCGGCCACCTCGGACGGGTCACGTTGCTCGACGGGTATCGCGCTGCCCGTGGGGGTGTCCACGTCGACGGTGCTGGAGGGCGCGGCGACGTAGAAGGGCACGCCGTGGGCCTTCGCGAGGACGGCGAGCATGTAGGTGCCGATCTTGTTGGCGACGTCGCCGTTGGCCGCGATGCGGTCGGCGCCCACGATGACCGCGGCGATGCCGCCATCGCGGAGGATGGAGGCCGCGGCGCTGTCGACGATGAGCGTCGTGGGGATGCCCTCTTGGGAGAGCTCCCACGCCGTGAGGCGCGCGCCCTGCAGGAGGGGCCTCGTCTCGGTTGCAACGACATCCTTCAGCTTCCCTTGCTCCCAGGCCGCCCGGACGACGCCGAGGGCGGTGCCGTAGCCGGCCGTCGCGAGGGAGCCGGTGTTGCAGTGGGTGAGCACGCGCGCGCGCAGCGGCAGAAGCGCCGCACCGTGCGCGCCGATGGCCATGTTCGCGCGGAGGTCCTCCGCCTCGATGGCCTGGGCCTCGCGGAGGATGCGCTCAGCGGCGTCGGTCGGGGTTGCAGCGGCGTCGGCGGCGCGGAGGGCGCGGGCGACGGCCCATCGCAGGTTCACGGCGGGCGGACGGGCGGCGGCAAGCTGCCGGGCGGCGGTGGCGAGCTGCTCGCGGAATGCCGGAAGGTCGAGGTGGGAGAGCGCTCGCGCGGCGAGGGTGCGCGCTGCAAGGACGAGGCCGTAGGCGCCTGCGACGCCGATGGCTGGCGCGCCGCGCACCTGCATCGACTGGATGGCGACGACGACGTCCTCCCAGCGCTCGAGCTCGACGAGCTCGACGCGCGCGGGCAGCAGCCGCTGGTCGAGCAGGCGCAGGCGGCCGCCGGTCCACTCGATCGGCCTCACTTGTCCGGTCCTGGCGATTGTCGTAATTGTTTCCCCCCGCGCGCCGGGCAACAAAAAGAGCTTCCCGGCGAGAGAAGCTCTTGACAGAAGAACACTCTCATCGACTCAAGCCACCCTGCAGCTTGACGGCGTTGGCACCGTGTCCCCTTGGGGCCGGTTGCCGGGCATCGTCGGGCCGTTCCCTCAGCCACTCTGGATAAGAGCAGTGCGCCGGTATCTGATTGTTGGTGCCATAGTAGCTGAGGGCCTACAGTGTGTCAAGGAAATACTGCATATGGTTTACCAACGCTGACGCTTATATTGTTGGCTACAACGCCATGCGGCGATGTGGGCGCCGGGAGACGCTGATTCAGACTCAGGGGTTGACCGCAATTGTCAGCGAAACGGCGTAGCCGCCGCCTACTTGTGTCACGCTGCCCAGGAGGCCAAGTTCGACGGGGTCGTCGCGGAGAACGCTGTCGTTTGCGTTGGTCGTAGTGCGGACACCCAGCGCCGAATAGGGCTCCGTTGCGGCGACAGTTTCCGTGATGTCGTCGGGGAAGTACAACTGTGACGCAATCAGGTCCCGTTCATCTGTGCGGGCCTTGAAGTGAATGTGGGCTGTCCTGCCGGAATACTCGCCAGGGTAGACCGTTTCGAACTCGACGAAGCCGCCGAAGTCCGTGATCTGCGTGCCGCGGAGGAACGTCTCTCCCCTGGTGTCCGCGTTGTTAACGCCCTGGCCCGTGTAGCCTGAGTACTGGCCAAGCGCATCCGAGTGCCAAATGTCAACGCTAGCGCCGGGAATCGGCACGCACGTTTCCGCCTCCACGAGACGGAGTTCGACTACAAGGGGTGTGCCTGGCTTGCCCTCGGTGATGTCGCGCCGCTCCATGCCCGGGTCGAAGTAGAACGGGCCTTCCGTTTGCCGAGGGGTGAGGTCACACGAGGGCTGGGTGACATCGACGGAGCCGACTGAACTGCCGGTAGACTCGGGCTCGAGTGAGGAGGACGGTGCGCCCGCCACGGATGCTCCCGCGGCGTCTGGGTCGCTCGAAGCATCCGTGCACGCGACCGAGGCCGGCGCAATCGACAGCAGTGAGGCTAGAACGATGAACCTGATGGCTTTCAACTTCACTCCAGTCCAGTTGCCGATCCGGCACTGAGTATCCGTTCTCACGATTCTACCTGAATAGAACGTGGAACCTTGTGTGAGGATAGGGCGGTCCTTCGCAATGTCCAGTTTCTGAGTCTTACCCCTTTTGGAGCGTTCTTGCTGGCCGTATAGTGGGGCGCAGAACAGGCTGAACGAGGAGGCACGGCATGGGCAGGCTGGACGGCAAGGTGGCGCTCATCAGCGGCGGGGCAAAGGGCCAGGGGGCGACGGAGGCCCGCATGTTCGCCAAGGAGGGCGCGAAGATCGTCATCGGCGACCTGCTGGACGCCGAGGGGCAGGCGGTGGCGGCGGAGATTGCGGAGATGGGCGGCGACTGCACGTACGTGCACCTCAACGTGACGAGCGAGGCCGACTGGCGGGCGGCGGTCGAGACGGCGGTGTCGGAGTACGGCAAGGTGGATGTGCTGATCAACAACGCGGGCATCCTGATGAACGGCCGCGTAGAGGACACGACGGAAGCGGAATGGGACGCTGTGCTCGATGTTAACGCGAAGGGCGTGTTTCTCGGGACGAAGGCGGTCATCGACGAGATGCGGAAGGCGGGGGGCGGTTCCATCATCAACATCTCCTCGACGTCGGGGCTGGTGGGCTCCTTTAACACGACCGCCTACAACGCGTCGAAGGGCGCGGTGCGGCTGCTGACCAAGTCGACGGCGCTGCAATATGGCCGCGAGGGAATCCGGGCGAACTCGATTCACCCGGGGCCCATCGACACGGAGATGATCCAGCTCGTCTGGCAGGACCCGGGCCGGAGCCGCGAGGAGACGGTCGCGAGGATCGCGCTGGGGCGGATCGGGACGGTGGAGGACATCGCGAACGGGGCGCTGTTCCTGGCGTCGGAGGAGTCGTCGTTCATGACGGGGAGCGAGTTGGTGATGGACGGGGGGATGACGGCGTTTTAGGGGGGGAAGGCCCATCCGACGCAGCGAAACCGATGGAAAGTGGCCGCACTGGATGGGTTGCATTTCTCTGTGATGTGGTACAGTAAGACAAATGTTTCCATTCATAAGCGACCAACAACGTGCGACCATCTGCCGCGACGGCAAGGCGGTACTGGTGCAGGTCTTCGTGATGTTTCCGGCGCTGCTGCTGGCCAGTGCGTGGGTGATCTGGTGGGCGGCGGGTCTCCAAGGAAACGATCAGTCCACGGGCGTTTTGGACGATGTGTTCAAGCTGTTCGTGTTCGTCCAAGCGTACATCGTGATGGTCATGGCAGGCCCCGTCATCCTCTGTCACCTAAGCGACCCGGTGGAGACCAGGATGGCCATACGGACGTTGACGGCCAGCCTGTTCAGCCTCTTGCCTCGAGTCGCTCTACTCTTTGAGACGTTGGGGGGCCAGACGGCGACCCTGACAGTCCCGGCGGCCCTCGGCGGTGTGCGATTGGCCGTCCGGCCACAGACGCCCATCTCCGCACCAGGGTTCTTCCCCGGCGCTTCTCCTCAACTGGAATAACTCCACTCCTCCAATAGACCCCGTTCTCCGATTCCCTATTTCTCGTGGATATCGGCTGGGGTGCGCTTTTTTCCAAAACAGCACATTGGAGGAATGTCATGTCTTCATTGAAATTGACAGTAACGGCGCTCATGCTCCTTATCGTCGTCGCGGCTGGAGCGTGCGGGCCGTCGGAGGAAGAGTTGGCGGCGTTGGTTGCGGCAGAAGTCGAGCGGCAGGTGGCGTTGGTGCCGCCCGCACCCCAGGGGGACCAGGGCGAACAGGGACCGCAAGGGCCACAGGGCGTCGAGGGACCGCAAGGGGCGGTCGGGCCGGTGGGGCCACAGGGGTTGACCGGGCCGCAAGGGCCTCAGGGTGCAACGGGGCCGCAGGGGCGCGTCGGGCCGGCAGGGCCGATTGGTCTGCAGGGGCCTAAGGGTGATCCAGGGGCAGCGGGGCCAGCGGGTGCGACCGGCCCGCAGGGCACCGCTCAGATTCCCAAGGTGCTGGAAGTCGAAGAACTGATCGTGCGGAGTGACAACAGCGGCGGGTACCTCCGTCTTGAGGGTGGAACTGGGGGCACGGTCGCCGCAATCGAGTGGTACTCCAGCGACGGCAGCCAGTCTGCAACGCTATGGGGCGGCACCGTTGATGGCATGGTATTGAGCAATCGGAATTCGGACGGCGGCTGGACGCAGTACTGTATTGATGAAGGTATAGCCAGAGTCTGCTAGTAGTCCGCTTAGGCACTTCCGCCTCTCCTAGCCCGTGCCGCCTTCGTGCGGCGCGGGCTTCTGACGCAATGCTCCATGCGTTGCCCGCTTTCCGCCGTTTCACCCCGTCAGCCTTGGGCTGTATACTTAGCACTAAGTCCTGAAGAGGGCGAAGCTGTTGCGGAGGGCATGCTTGTGGCTGGACAGCCCATTATCGCGATTACGATGGGGGACCCTTGCGGCATTGGGCCGGAGGTCATTGCGAAGGCGTTGACTCGGCCTGAGGTGGCTGAGTTGTGCACGCCGGTGGTAATCGGGAACGCCGATATTATGCGGCGGGCCGTGGAGCTGACGGGCGTGGGTCTCGACGTGCGGGCGGTGGAGTCGGTGGAGGATGCCTCGGTCGCCGCTATGGCGGCGGGCGGCGAGGGCTCGGTCACGGTGCTGGACATCGGCAACTACGACGCTGCTGGCATGGTGGCTGGGGAGATCTCGGCGGTTGCCGGCAAGGCGGCGATGGAGTGGGTGGTGCGCGCGGGTGAGCTGTGCCTCGACGGGACCGTCGCGGCGATGGCGACCGCGCCGCTGCACAAGGAGGCCGCGAGCCTTGCGGGGTACGTGGACATTGGCCACATGGAGGTGCTGCAGCGGCTGGCGGAGGCGCCCAAGGTGCTGACGATGCTGATGTCGAAGGGGCTACGCGTGGTGCACCTGACCACGCACCGCTCACTGCGGCGCGCCTGCGAGTACGTCACGCACGACAACATCCTGACGGCGCTGCGTCTGACCGACTCGTCGTTCAAGACGTGGGGAGTCCCGGAGCCGCGCATAGGCGTGGCGGCGCTCAACCCGCACGCCTCCGACGGCGGGCTCATCGGGGACGAGGAGGCGACGGAGATCACGCCCGCGGTCGAGTCGGCTCTCGGGGAGGGGATCAACGCCGTCGGGCCCGTGCCAGCGGACACCGTGTTCCTGCAGGGCGTTCGCGGCGACTATGACGCCATTCTCGCGATGTACCACGATCAGGGGCACATCGCGGTGAAGATGTTCGGGTTCGAGGAGAGCATCACCGTGAACTTGGGGCTCCCCTTCATCCGCACGTCCGTGGACCATGGGACGGCGTTTGACATCGCGTGGCAGAACAAGGCGGACGCGACGAGCATGGTGGAGTCCATCCGTGCTGCGGCAGACCTCGTCACGGGCGAGGGCATCGCGCGGCCGGTGGGGTAATCGGGGCCCAAAGTTAGCCCTTCAAAAGGAACAGGGCGAACGGGGGACGCTGGATACCGGCCTTCGCCGGTATGACGAGAGCGGGAGTATCAATGCGCATTGGTTTCATCGGCGGGGGGACGATGGCGGAGGCCATTCTGAGCGGCGTGCTGGAGCGCGAGCTGGCGTCTGCGGAGGACATTGCGGTGGCCGAGGTCATCGAGAGGCGGCGCGAGTACCTCTCGGAGCGGTACGGCGTCGTCGTGACGGACGACGGCGTGGCGGCGGCGCAGCACGGGAGCCTGGCGCTGCTGGCGGTGAAGCCGCAGGACCTGCCGAAAGCGATGGAGGGGCTGCGGAAGTCGCTGTCAGAGGAGCAGGCGGCGCTGAGCATCGTGGCGGGAGCGACAATCAAGTCGATCAGCAGGGGGCTGGACCACGACAGCATCGTGCGGATCATGCCCAACACCCCGGCGCAAATCGGCGCGGGGGTGAGCGTGTGGACGGCGACGGACAAGACGCCGCCGGAGCGCGTCGAGGAGACGCGGGAGCTGCTGCAGGCCATCGGCAAAGAGGTGTACGTGCCGAGCGAGAAGTACGTCGACATGGCGACGGGGTTGAGCGGCAGCGGACCGGCGTACGTGTTCCTGTTCATCGAGGCGCTGACGGACGCAGGCGTGCAGGTGGGGCTGTCGCGAGACATCGCCGCGACGCTGGCGACGCAGACGGTGCTCGGGAGCGCGCAGCTGCTGCAGCAGAGCGGCCGGCACCCGGCGGAGCTGCGGAACGCGGTGACCTCGCCGGGCGGGACGACGGCGGAGGGGCTGCTGTCGCTCGAGAGCAACCGGTTCCGCGCGGCGGTGATGGAAGCGGTGGAGGCTGCATACGAGAAGGCTGTGCAGCTTGGTGAGGAGGACTAGTGCAAGCTATCGGAGCCCTGCTCATCAACCTGCTGTACCTGTTTGTCTTTGCCATATTCATACGTTCGATTCTGACGTGGTTTCCCATCTCGCCCAACAATCCCATCAAGATGGCGCTGGACCAGCTCACGGAGCCGATCCTCGGCCCCATCCGACGCTACATGCCCCGCTTCGGCATGCTGGACCTGAGCCCGATGATCACCATCATTGTCATCATCTTCCTCATCGTTCCGCTGATGCGCGCCCTGTTCGGGGTCTAGCTCCAACCCAAGTCCGAGGAGGTGCTCACATGCCGATGAAGTGGGAGCAGTCACAGACCGGGGAGATGTGGCGGTGGAAGAAGAACGACAACACCGTGGTCATCCATCTCAACAAGTTCAACGGCACATACCAGGTCTCCGTGGTGCGCTCTATCAGCAGCGCGGGCATGGGACTCTCCGCGGAGGGTTTTGACTCGCTGGAGGAAGCGCAGGAGTGGGCGGCGCTGCTGCTTCGCGAGGACTAGGGCGGCAGCACGCCAAAACTGGGGGAAGCGAACACCATGGACAGGATTCCACTCGCAGGGAAGATCGCCATCGCCGTATTCGCGCTGGCTGCTGCCGTTGCCGTCATCGTCGTGGTCGTGCTCGTCTCAAATGACACGATCGGCGAGAACTGGGGGCTGGGGCTCTTCTCGGTCTTCGCGATACTGGGCGGCATCGGCTTCATCACCGACGCGTTCAAGCGGGAGGGCGCGCCCAAGGCGTTCCTTGCGGTCGTGTTCAAGTTCGCGTCGCTGGGGTTGACGCTGGGGCTCATCGCCGGCGACTGGGGCGAGTACTGGTGGCAACTCACCATCGGCGGGCTGCTCGTGGGCATCGTCGTCGCGCTGGTGGAAGGCCGGATTCGGACGGGTGATGCGCCTCCTCGCGTGTTCCGGCTGGTCGTGTGGAACCTTGTGGGCGTGGCTGCCATCGGCGAGGGCGTGTACAAGCTGACGACGCTCCTGTAACGCCGGACTGCCGATAGCATCGCAGGAGCGGGCCGCGCTGCTGCTGAGCGAGAAGCAAGGCGATGCCGCGCCTGCAGGGAGGAAGCGTGCCCGCGGTAGCTGGATTGCCCGTCAGCGGCAGGAATGCCGTTGTAGTCATTGCCCTGGCGATGATTGTCGTGGTCATTGCGATGATTGTCCTGGTCTCCAATGGGGCCGTTGAAGAGCAGGCAGCCAGAAACTTCTTCGCGTTGTTCGCCATTCTCTTTGGGGCCGGCTTTGTCAGGGACGCGTTCCGGGGTGAAGGCGGGCCGCAGGGCGTCCGCTCGGTGACGCTCAAGTTCACGACGCTGGCATTCACGCTGGGGCTCATCGTGGGCGGGTGGACGGCGAACTGGCTGCTGCTCACCGCCAGCGGGGTGGCCGCGGGCATCCTGTTTTCCGTTGTCGAGAGGCTCATCATCGGGGGCGACGCCCCGAACCGCGCGCTACGGCTGGCGGTCTGGATTCCTGTTGGGCTGGCCGCGATGGGAGAGGGCGCGTACATCATCGCGCCACTGTAGTCTCCGAGACGGTCGAACTCCTCTAACGCCGCAATCGCATCCCTTCCATTCTCCTCGCATTTGCTGCAATCTGTGGCCGATGGAACGCACCCCACAAGGCACGGCAGCCGTAGCGGTCATCGTGGACAGCACGTCGTCATTGACGGCTGCGCACATTGGCGACCTGCCGATTGAGGTTGTCCCGATGCAGGTGAGCGTTGGCGGGCGGAACTACCTGGACGGCGTCGACATCACAGCGGAGGAGTTCTACCGCCTGATCAGGGACGACAGCGTCCCGGCGCAGACGGCCGCGCCCCCGCCTGCGGCCTTCGAGGACGCGTTCCAGCGCGCTTTTGCCGCCGGTCGAGACGTGCTCTGCATTACGACCACCTCGAAGTTGAGCGCGACGTACAGCATCGCGACGGCCGCGCTGGAGTTCACGTTGGCGTCATTTCCTGAGCGCCGGGGCGTCGTGATTGACAGCGCGACTGCGGGAGGCGCGGAGGCGCTCGTGGCGCTGGCGGCTGCGCGACTGGCGGCCGACAGCGCGAGGCTCGAGGCGGTGGAAGAGGTCGCGAGGAGTATCGTCGGGCGGGTGTACTTCATCGGCATCCTGGAGTCGTTGCGGCGGCTGCAGTTCGGCGGGCGCGTGCCTCGGGCGGCCATGTGGGCGGCGTCGCTGCTGAACATCAAGCCG
Organism: Chloroflexota bacterium; assembly: GCA_026713825.1. Lineage (NCBI taxonomy): Bacteria > Bacillati > Chloroflexota > Chloroflexota bacterium. The sequence continues at coordinate 10,306 of JAPONS010000016.1, forward strand.
ATCCTGGGCATCTGGCCGGGCGAGGGCGAGGTCCGGATGGTGGCGCGGCCCCGCACAAGGGCAAGGGCCATCGAGAGGGTGCTGGACACCATGGCCGAGGAGACCGGCGGGAGGCCGGTGCGCGTGGTGGTCATGCACGCTGCCGCCGCGGAGGACGCCGAGGAGATACACCGCCGGATCTCGGAGCGGTTCGAGTGCAGGGAGAGCCTCATCGTGCCGTTCACGCCGGTCATCGGCGCGCATACGGGGCCGGGCCTGCTGGGCGTAGCCTTCTACGCGGAGGAGTAGGCCTGCTCCCATTGCGTCGTTATCAAGAGAACGGGTTTTGGCTTGTTCCGTCGCCCATCCCACCCTGATATAATCGCAGCGACGGCCACAGCCGCCGGACTGCGCCAGCAGGCAATACAGGGGGGCCTGTCGAGGCCAATGAACGCATCAGCGCAACGCTGGTAAGGAGCGATTCGTGACGGACGCGAGAATAGTGGTGACAGGGATAGGCGTGGTCAGCCCCATCGGCCTGACGGCGGACGCGACGTGGGAGTCGCTGGTTGCGGGGAAGTCGGGCGTCGGGCGCATCAGCGCTTTTGACCCGGAGGGGTTTGAGACGACGATTGCCGCGGAGATCCCTGAGTTTGACCCGACGAACTACATGGACCGCAAGGAAGCCCGCCGAGCCGACCGGTTCTCGCAGTTTGCGCTTGCCGCGGCGCGGGAGGCGCTGGGGCAGGCGGACCTGCTGCGCGAGGAGCCGCTGGGCGACCGGGTGTCGTCGCTCATCGCGAGCGGCGTGGGCGGCATCATCACGCTGTCCGAGCAGTACGACGTGCTGCGGGAGAAGGGCCCGAAGCGCATCAGCCCGTTCCTTGTCCCCATGATGCTGGTGGACATGGCGGGCGGCAACGTCTCGATCACCTACGGCGCGCGCGGACCCAGCTTCGCCACGGTGTCCGCATGCGCCAGTGGCGCGGACGCCATCGGCATGGGCATGGACCTCATCCGCAAGGGCGACATCGACGTGGCCATCTGCGGCGGCTCCGAGGCGCCCATCTGCCCCATTGCCGTAGCGGGCTTCAACTCGGCGGGCGCGCTCTCGCGGAACAACGAGGTGCCTGAGGCGGCCTCGCGCCCCTTCGACGCGCAGCGCGACGGCTTCATCATCGGCGAGGGCGGGGCGGTCCTCATCATCGAGCGGCTGGAGCACGCGCTGGCGCGCGGCGCGCGGCCGATCGTCGAGCTTGGGGGCTACGGCGTCACCTCGGACGCGTCGCACATCACGCAGCCGGCGCCCTTCGGCGAGGGCGGCGCGCGGGCGATGCGGCAGGCCATCGCGGGGGCGGGCCTCAAGCCGGAGGACGTCGACTACATCAACGCCCACGGCACATCGACGCCCATCAACGACAAGGCGGAGACGGACGCCGTCAAGTCCGTCTGGGGTGAGGACGCACACAAGGTGGCGATCAGCTCGTCCAAGTCGATGACGGGGCACCTGCTGGGGGCCGCGGGCGCCATCGAGTCGGCGATCTGCGTGATGGCGATCGAACGCGGCGCCATCCCGCCCACCATCAATCTGACCAACCCGGACCCGGAGTGCGACCTGGACTACACGCCGCACAACGCCCGGATGACGAAGGTGGACGTGGCCATGACCAACTCCCTGGGGTTTGGCGGCCACAACACCTCACTGCTCTTCCATCGGTTCGAAGCGTAGCCGGGCCGCCCCGAATGGCGGGTGACTCACTACCGCCCCGCCCCAGATGGGCGCTTGCACCCCGCGTGCCCGACGAGGCCGTTGAGGCGCTGCGGCTGCCCCGGCTGTGGGCGCAGCTCCTCTACAACCGGGGCATCGAGACGCGCGACATGGCGTGGGAGCTCCTGCACGCCTCAGAGGACGCGCTGCACGACCCGTTCCTCTTCTCCGAGATGGATGCCGCCGTCGACCGCGTGATGTTGGCGGTGACTGAGGGGGAGACGATCGCCATCTTCGGCGACTTCGACACGGACGGCGTCACGGCGTCCGTGCTGCTGTACGAATCGCTGCTCGCGGCAGGAGGGGACGCATTCGTCCACCTGCCGCACCGGGTGCGCGACGGGCACGGGCTGAACGCCGAGGCGGTGACGGCCATCGCGGAACAAGGCGCGTCGCTCATCATCACCGTCGACTGCGGCATCACCTCTGGCGAGGAGGTGCGGCTGGCCAAAGGCCTCGACATGGACGTCATCCTGACGGATCACCACGCGCCCATAGGGACGCCGCCCGAGGCGTTCGCCATGGTCACGCCCACGGAGGCCTACCCCTTCCCGTTCCTCACGGGCGCTGGGCTGGCGTTCAAGCTGGTGCAGGCCATCCACAGCCGGATGGAGACGCCCGTGCCCGCCGGCGCGCTGGAGCTTGCATCTCTGGGCACGGTTGCGGACATGGCCCCTCTGCTCGGCGAGAACCGGGCGATAGCGACGCTGGGGCTGGAGCGACTGCGCGAGACGGAGCGGCCCGGCCTGCTGGCGCTGCTTGCGTCGGCGGGCGTGTCGCGGGAGACGCTGGACCACGAGTCGATCCCGTTCATCATCGCGCCGCGCCTCAACGCCGCCGGGCGCATGGACAGCCCCGACCTTGCCTTCAGCCTGCTGACGGAGGAGGACCCGTCCGCCGCGCAGGAGCTGGCGTCGCGCATCGAGATGCTCAACCGCGAGCGGCGGGCGCTCACGCAGGAGCTGCTGGACGAGGGGATGCGGCTGGCGGGGCCGCAGGTGGCGGATGGCGAGCGGCTCCTGTTCCTCGCGGGCGAGCAGTTCAACCCCGGCGTCAGCGGGCTCGTGGCCGGCCGGCTTGTCGAGCGATTCTCGCGACCCGCCATTGTGGTAGCTATCGACGGTGACATTGCCCGCGCGAGCGGGCGCAGCATCGCGGACTTTCACCTCGCCAACGCGCTCGCGGAATGCGGCGAGCGCTTCCTGCATTTCGGCGGGCACCCGGCTGCGGCCGGGTTTGTGGCGCGGACGGATGACCTCGACGCCATCCGCGCGTCGTTGCAGGCGCTCGCGCGGGAGCGGCTCCACGACGCGACGCTGGAGCCGACGCTGCGCGTGGACGCCGAGGCAAGCTTCGCCGAGATGCCGGGGCAGACGATGGGCTTCCTCCAACGGCTGGCCCCGTTCGGGCAGGAAAACCCGCCGCCAGCGTTCCTCGCAAGGGAGGTCGCGGTGACCGGCGTGCGCCGGATGGGCAGCGAGGGACAACACATGCGGCTGCAGCTTCGACAAGACGGCACGACGTGGGAGGCCGTCGCGTTCAACCAGTCGTGGCCGGAGGACTTCGACGAGCGGGGGGCGATTGACGTGGTGTATACGCCCGAGAGCAACACATTCAACGGGCGCACACGGCTGCAGATGCGGGTGGTGGACTTGCGGGCGGCGGGGGACGGCTAGCGGGGGCGCCACTGCCTGAGCAGTCAGCCTCCCCCGCGCCATTAAGTGACGTCTTGGACCTGTGGCTTCTCTCCCAGTCGTCTTCCAGGGTGGACGTGTCGCCGAGGGGGAGGCCGAGCTCCTCCGCCTTCAGGAGGCGGCGCATGATCTTGCCGCTGCGGGCGCTCGACCCGCGGGCGGCAGGTGAGGGAGGCGGTGGGAGTCGCCGTAGGCGCGGTCGCCGGTGATGGCGTGGGGGCCGACGTGGCGTAGGGGTGGTGTGGCGGTCGTCTAAGCGCTGCTTCCACTGCCGCGCTGGTCTGACACACGCAGCCCTCCGTAATCCAGGGCGGGATACTGAGACGCAGACCCGAAGTCCCACGGATCGTCGCCAGTGCCGTCGCCGTCCAGGTCCACGTTCCAATCGGCGTAGATGCCGGTGTAACCGGTGGGCGACTGCAACTCGCTGGTGGTCTTGCCCATTCCGCCGTTGCTGGTAGACAGACCGGATGTCTGCGTGTCCCAGTAACTGGCCGTTGCGGTCCCAGCGTCTAGTCCGATTACGGTGTCGTCTCCAACCAGCCCGCCCAGGGCGCCGCCCCGGTAAAGGCGAGAAACCGCCCCTGTTGCATAGCTTGCACTGATGGTTCCACTGTTAACACCCACCAGACCGCCGATCTCTTGATTGCCGGATACCGTCCCCCCTGCATAGCTTGCACTGATGGTTCCACTGTTAACACCCACCAGACCGCCGACGGAAGTTATATGGCCAGTGGGCTCCCCGCTGCGAAACACCTCCCCTGTTGCATAGCTGGCAGTGATGCTCCCATCGTTTTCACCCACCAGACCGCCGATGCTTCTGGTGCCGGATACCGTCCCCGTTCCGTAGCTGCCAGTGATGATCCCCCCGTTAGCGTTACCACCCACCAGACCGCCGATGCTCCTGGCGCCGGATACCGTCCCCGTTGCGTAGCTGCCAGTGATGATCCCCCCGTTACCGTTACCGCCCACCAGACCGCCGATGCCGCTGCCGCCGGATACCGCCCCTGTTGCATAGCTGGCACTGATGGTTCCACTGTTACCACCCACCAGACCGCCGATCGCTACACTGCCGGATACCGTCCCCCCTGCATAGCTTGCGCTGATGGTTCCTCTATTACGACCCACCAGACCGCCGAAGGAAGTTTTATGGCCAGCGGGCTCTCCGCTGCGAAACACCTCCCCTGTTGCATAGCTGGCAGTGATGCTCCCATCGTTTTCACCCACCAGACCGCCGATCATTTCATTGCCGGACACCATTCCCGTTGCGTGGCTTTCAGTGATGGTTCCACTGTTATCGCCCACCAGACCGCCGATCAAATAATTGCCGGATACCGTCCCCGTTGCGTAACTGCCAATGATGGTCCCTACATTGAATTTCTGACCCACCAGACCGCCGATCGAGTTATTGCCGGACACCATCCCCGTCGCATAGCTGTTAGTGATGGTTCCCCCATTGTCCCTACCCACCAGTCCACCAACCATGAACTCACTGCCGTGTGTTTCTACTTCGGCATGGCTGGCGCTTATCGTCCCTGCGTTCCACCCTACCAGTCCGCCGATCCAGCGAGCACCGGACACCGTCCCCGTTGCATAGCTGGCAGTGATGATCCCACCGTTAGAACCGACCAACCCGCCAACGAACTCTCCACCGATGATCCTGACCCCGGTCAGCGCCACATTACGTATCACGCCCGTGTCGTCCACACTGCCGAACAGCCCAACATAAGCGGTCGCCGGTCTGTTGATGAACAGGCCAGAGACGGTGTTGTCGTTCCCCTCGAACGTGGCGGTGAACTCCGCTCGCCCAACATTGACAGGCTGCCAGCCCTCGCCCGTGTTGTACGGAGCGACGTCCAGGTCTATGCCGGACGTCAACTCGTAGCCGGTGCAATCTAAGGACGGGCACCCCATGCCAGTTGCCGCGTTCGGGAACGCCGAGGAATAGTCCGACGCGTTCGCGGAAGCGGGTGCGCCATCGCCGTCCAGGTCCCAGCGGATGGCATTCAACTGCGCCGCACTCGATACCTCGATCAGGCCGTCGTCGTCAGCGTCGTAGTCGGTGCCCGGCACCGCTGTGGGGGTGGGCGTGGGCGCAGGAGTGGGCGTAGGTACAGGCGTGGGGGTGGCCGTGGGCGCAGGAGTGGGCATCGGCGTGGGGACGGTCGTGGGCGCGGGGGCGGGCATCGGCGTGGGGACGGTCGTGGGCGCAGGGGCGGTCGTAGACGCAGGGGTGGGCATCGGCGTGGGGGCGGCCGTGGGCGCGGGGGCTGGAACTTGAGTGGACGGCGCTGTTCCCTCAAGTCCAAGCTCATCAGTGCATGCAGCCAGAGACGCGGAGCCAAGCGCCACCAACAGACCAAATGCCAGGATCCAGCGAATCCCCTCCCGCAGACTGTGCGGCACAAAGAACGCCATCACCTCACCATCCCCTTCTTTACTGTCCGAATAGTCTCTTCTATCGCGCTATCGCCGACTTGAAGGCGAGGGGTACTTGATGTTCAGTTTGCAGCCCCCTAGTCGTCTTCCAGCGTTGACGTGTCTCCGAGGGGGAGGCCTTTCATGGCAATCACAATCTCCCAATCTCGTACGAGGCTTCGGCGATCTTCTGGTCTCCCAAGTACGCGTACACCCAATACCGGCCCTCCGGCCCTCCGCTGGCGTAACTGCCCAATCTAAACCGTTGTGCGTACCTGTCTCCCGACACGCGTTCCACATGCGATACATGGCCTTCCAAACTGAAGCTGAGTCTTTCGCCCTCATAGTGCCTGGGGTTGAAATTGAACCCATCCCCCTCAAAATACTGGATGATGGTCAACGGCAGTATGTGCGTGCACAGAGACTCGTGCTGACAGGAGTACTCTATGTTGAAATCCAAGCGGTTGCCAGGATAGGCCTTGGCGGTTATCGGGCGCGGACCGTCACTGACCCAAGCTCGCTCTATATGGCTGTGCATGAACGCGATGACCGGGTCCGGCGCAGATGTGTCCTGATGGCTGGTGTCAAACGGTTCGCTCCCGTCGTACCAGCGGGCAATCACTTTCTCCACCGCGGCCACCGTATCCGCAGAGACGTCCGCCGTGAACGCTGCCCTGACGTGGCAAATGCCGAGGTTGGTGCCATCGCATCCGTCGTTGGGGTCGTCGTATTCGGACAGCAAGTATAGCTGCCGGAAGGCCATCCTGAATGCGGTCTCATCCATGTTCCGGTAGAGATCGTGGAACAGCCGCTCCCCAAATCGGTAATCGCAGTCCCCCTCGACATCTTCGGCGATATAGCGGGCGGATGGGCACGGCTGCCGCTCCATGGCAATCGGCCACCCTGTTGCCCTGGATTCAATGACGGTTTCCAAGAACGTGGCCGCCCCCTCCGTTATCCAGTTTGCGGAATTGCCTCTCCAATAGTAATGAGATGCTTCGTGTATGAAGTGGCGGAAGGGACTCTTTATCGTTGAGGCAACGTCGTAATACTCGGGGACAGTCACCACGTGGGTTCCGAAGTTCGATCCATTGGCGCCGGGGCGCACCGCTCTTTCAAACAGCCAGATCACCTGCGATTTCGGGAAGGGGAACGACATGAAGTTCTCGATGGCCAGCACGGCGTCCTCCAGCAAGTCCATATTGCGTTCCATGCCAGGTTTGGTGCGAATCATTGTGAGGTCCACGTCCCCGGCCAGAGGCAAGAAGACGGTCCGCTCCTCCAGCATCACCCGGTCCGGGTCAAGCAGAACGTCTATGAGTGGCGGGTTGTATCGCGCGGCGCTGCTGAGGACGACGAATATCTTTCCCTCATCGTCAGTGATGCCGTCGGCGATGGTAGGATGGGCTATCACCGTGTCCAAAAGCTCCGTGTTCGCCTGAGCCAACGGTGCAAGGAGCCTCAGGGCGTCGCCGCCGATGTCAAAGAGTTTGTCCAACGTATCCCGTTCATGATAGGCCAACCACGCGATTGCATTCATGGCATTCACCGAGAGCCTGTCATTGCCTTCCAAAACCCATGGTTCCTGCAATAGATCAAAGAAGACGTCATCGAAGTAGAGCGCCAGATAGATCAATACTTCTACGCCCTCTACTTCCCTGCTGCTGAGGCCATCCTTGACCCAGGGCAGATCCCTGATCATCCTCTCAATGTCGTCATTCAACTGATCGGCCCTGGGATAAGAGGACCAATCCGTCGTCTCCTCAGCGCTTGCTGTTGGAGGCGGCGGTAGAACGGGCCAAGGTTCGGGTGTGGGAGTGGGTGTGGGCGTAGGTACAGGCGTCGGGGTGGCCGTGGGCGCGGGGGTGGGTGTGGCCGTAGGCGCAGGCACCGGCGTGGGCGTGAGGGCGATCGTGGGTACAGGTGTGGGGGCGATCGTGGGCGCAGGGGTGGGCATCGGCGTGGGGGCGGCCGTGGGCGCAGGGGTGGGCATCGGCGCGGGGGCGGTCGTGGGCGCAGGGGCTGGAACTTGAGTAGACGGCGCTGTTCCCTCAAGTCCAGGCTCATCAGTGCATGCGGCCAGAGACGCGGAGCCAAGCGCCGCCAACAGACCAAATGCCAGGATCCAGCGAATCCCCTCCCGCAGACTGTGCGGCACAAAGAACGCCATCACCTCACCATCCCCTTCTTTACTGTCCGAATAGTCTCGTCTATCGCGCTATCGCCGACTTGAAGGCGAGGGGTACTTGATGTTCAGTTTGCAGCCCCCTAGTCGTCTTCCAGCGTTGACGTGTCTCCGAGCGGGAGGCCAAGCTCCTCTGCCTTCAGGAGGCGGCGCATGATTTTTCCGCTGCGGGTCTTGGGGAGGGAGGCGCGGAACTCGATGCTGCGGGGGGCGATGGCCTGCAGGCGCTGACGGCCGTGGCCGAGGATCTCGCGGCGGAGCTCCTCGGAGGGCTCGTAGCCGTCCTTGAGGGCGACGAAGCCCTTGACCACCTCCATCGCGAGGTCGTCAGGGACGCCGATGGCCGCGGCCTCCGCGACCGCTGGGTGCTCGATGAGGACGCTCTCGACCTCGAACGGGCCTACGAGGTGGCCGGCAGTGTTGATGACGTCGTCGGCGCGGCCAACAAACCAGACATAACCGTCCTCATCCATGCGCGATTGATCGCCGGAGATGTACCAGCCCTTGTGGAACTTGGTGTTGTACATCGGCTGGTTGTTCCAGTAGGTGTGGAACATGGACGGCCAGCCGGGCCGCACGGCGAGGTAGCCCTCGTTGCCGGGGGGCAGCGGGTTGTAGTCGTTGTCGAGGATGGCGACCTCAATGCCGGGGATGGGGCGGCCCATGGAGCCGGGGCGCACCTCCATCGAGGGGTAGTTGGCGACCATGATGGCGCCGGTTTCCGTCTGCCACCAGTTGTCGTGGATGGGCTGGTCGAATACCTTGGTGCCCCACACGACGGCCTCCGGGTTCAGGGGCTCTCCGACGCTGTTGATGTGCCGCAGCGAGGAGAGGTCGAAGCGGCCGGGGACCTCCTCGCCGGCCTTCATCAGCATGCGGACGGCGGTGGGCGCGGTGTACCACACGGTCACGCCGTATTTCTCGATGAGCTGGTACCAGGCGCTGGCCCCGAAGCCGCCCTCGTAGATGAGCTGGGTCACGCCGTTGGACCACGGCGCGAACATGCCGTAGGACGTGCCGGTCACCCAGCCGGGGTCCGCCGTGCACCAGTAGAGGTCCTCCGGGTGGAAGTCCAGCACCCACTTGCCCGTCGCGTACTGCTGGACGACGGCGAGGTGCCGGTGGGCGGCGCCCTTCGGCTTGCCGGTGGTGCCGGAGGTGTAGTGGATAACCGAGTAGTCGTACATGCTGGTGGTGGCCGTCTGGTAATCGTCCGAGGCGTCGGCCATGAGCGCCTCGTAGCTGAGGTCACCCTCGACCAGCGGCTCCTGGGAGCGGCCGTTCTTGTTGACGATGATGGTGTGCTGCAACGCCGGAAGGCCGGGCAGCACCTCCGCGATGCGCTTGCGGAGGTCGGGCTGGGTGATGAGCACCGTCGCGCCGCTGTCTTCCATCCGGTCGCGGACGGGGTCCGGGCCGAAGGCGGAGAAGAGCGGGCCGACGACGGCGCCATGCTTGAGGACGCCGAACATCGCGAAATAGAGCTCAGGCAGGCGCTCCATGAAGATGAAGACGCGCTCGCCGTGCTCGATGCCAAGGCTCTCGAGGACGTTGGCGAACTTGGCGGTCTCGCGCTTCATGTCGCTGAAGGTGTACTGCTCTTCCTCGCCGTTCTTGCCGACCCAGATCATCGCCGTCTTGTCGCCGTTGCCGGCCTCGACGTGGCGGTCAATGCACTCATGGGCCTGGTTCAGGTAGCCGCCGGGCAGCCAGCTGATCTCCTTGTACATGTCGGCCCACTGGAAGCCCTCTTTCGCCGCGTCGAGGTCGGGCAAGTTCGGGGTTACGGCCATGGCCTCCGCCGGCGGTTTGCCGATGGTCTGGTACTCCATGACGCCTCCTTTGCGGTTGCACATCAAGTGCGAGGGGATAGGTTGGCCTCAGACTACAAAAGGGGTATGGGGGCGTCAAGGTGGGGGAGGGCAAGGCGTTGAAAGGCGGAGGTTTAGGCGCCGAGCAATGCTGTCCAAGCTCCGTGTCTTTCGGAGGCAAACCCTACCCGTCGCCGTTGCGATCGATCAGGGCAAGCAGGTGGTGTACAAAGCGGTGGACTCGCGGACGGTCAGTGGCGATCTCATAGTCTTCCATCTCATCGTGGTAGAAGTTCTTATGGAACTTCTCAGCAAGCCCGAACCCGCCAGGCAACGACTCATCCTCGAATTCGTCCGCAAGCTGGTCTACGGCGAGCTTGAGGGCTCGGTGGGTGCGGCAGGGCCAGTTGCGCTGTACGGCAGCAGCCATGACGGCGTGCGTTGCTGCGCCCCAAAGCTTCTCTGAGGCTTGCAGCTTGTCGCCGTCAAGGAACTCACGGTCTGAGGCCGTCAGGAAGTCCCGCGCCGTCTGTTGGTGGTTTTCGTGCTCCATGCTGCTCCGTCCTCTACGCCTTTGGTTGGATGAGCACGCGGACCGTGCCGTCGCCCTCGTCGCGGCGGTTGATGAAGGTGTGGCCTTCCTTTTCCGACCAGAGCATGACGTCGAAGATGTTCAGGGCGTCGCCGAGGATGGCTTCCACCATGGAATGGTGGTCGGCCTCTGTCTGCTTGGCGAGGGCGGCGATGACGCCGGCGCAGGACTTGCCGCGGCCGTCGATGACGACCCAGCCGGCGCCCTGCGTGACGACCGGCGCGTGTCCGTTGCCGGGCACATACAGGTCCGGGCGGACGTTGATTGCGCCCGTCTTGCGCAGGTCGACCTGGCGCTTGAACTCGGCGACGGACTCCCATGCGACGGCGCGGCCGCGGTCGCCGCTGGCGCACACTGCGCCGCGCACGCCAACGATGTCGGGGTTGACGCGGGCCAGCTCGTCAAGGTCGTCCATCTTCAGGTGGCCGGAGAGGGCCGTGCTCATGCCGAGCTTCTTGCCCTCCAGCACGATGTCGCGGAGCTCCTCCTCGCTCAGGAAGTCGAAGAGGTTGCGGCCGTCCTTGATGAGCGTGTCGATGAGGAAGCCGTCGCACTCGCCGTCCTTGGCGAGCTGCACCATCAGGTGGGGGTCAAGTCCGCCCTCGTAGAGGAGGTTGTCGGCGAAGAGGGAGCCGACGAGCTTGGTGTTGTAGCCCTCCATCGCGCGGCGGGACTCTCGGAGCACCTCGACGGCCACGTCATAGTCGGCCTGCATGAAGCCGACCTTCACGGAGGTGGCGTCCATGACGGCGGCGGCGTAGGCGGCCATTGCGACGGTGCCGGCCTGGTTGGGGACGACGCCGAGGGTCACGCTGACGTGGTTCTCCGGCTGGATCATCGCGCGCACCTGGCGGACGGTGTTCGGGTGGCCGGAGCCGACGAGCGCCTCCTGCAGGTTCTTCACGTCCACGACATCGGCGCCGCCACGCTCGGCCTCGAGGGCCTCGGCGACGTCCTGGACGCTGACCATGAGCAGCATGCCGGTGGCGAAGAAGGGGCTGTTGTTGCCGGTGAGCCACGCGGCCCTCGGCTGCACGGAGACTGCGGGCTGCGGGGGCCTCGGCTTGAGGGGCTCGAGCTCGGACTTGAGCTGGGCCTTCTCGGAGGCGGTGAGCTGCGGCAGGGGCTGGCGGGTCGGGCCGCCGGCCATGCCCATGAGCTCGCCCCAGTACTTGACCATCGCGACGGGGAGCGCGCCGCCGTTCTTGTCCATGGTGCGCGTCCACCAGGTGTCGTTCAGCTCCTTGAGGCGGCGGAGGTGCTTCTCGTAGAAGGCGTCATCGTAGTCGCCGACGGACGCTTTCTCGATGAACTGGACGTAGTAGTTGCACTCCGGCGTGTCGAAGCGCCAGTCGGAGGTGTTGGCGAACATGACCTGCTGCTGGAAGCCTAGATCCTGCGCGAAGGGGTAGATCCACTCGTCGGGCGTGCTGATGACGTAGTCCTTGCCGAGCGAGAGGTGGGTCTCGATGGAGAGCTGCTGGTTGAAGCTGGCTTCCTTGACGCCGACGACCTGCTGCAGCTCGCAGATGCGGCGGAGGCCCTGCGGGCTCATGACGATGCCGAACTGCGGCGAGTTGTAGAACATGATGCCGAGGTTGGTGTTGTCGCTGAGGGTCTTGACGTAGTCGATGACCTGATCCTCGGTCTTGGCCTCCATGTAGGGGGCGGCGACGATGAGGAGGTCGAAGCCGGCATCCTCGGCGTGGCGGGCGAGGTCAAGGGGCTCGCGGGCCGAGGTGTGGGTGACGTGCGCGCCGACAGGCCATCGGCCGGCGGCTTCCTCCGCGACGATGTCCATGACGCGGACGCGCTCGTCGTGGGTCAGGCTCCAGAACTCGCCCATGCCCCAGGTGCAGCCGGCGCCTCGCGTTCCGAGGCTGCGCACGTGGCGTACGTTGCGGCGCAAGCCGTCCTCGTCGAGGTCACCGTCGTCCGTGAAGGGCGTGATCAGCGTGCTCCACTGCCCCTTCAGCGTTTCCCATGCCCAGTCCTGTGCTTCATGCGCCTTGTAGTGCGCCATTGTCCCCTCCGTCACACGGCTTGCCACGCACGGGAGGTGCGTGGAGCTAGATTGAGTCTAGTTTGGGGCATATGCAGTGTCAATTGCGCGGCTTTGACCCTGCCACTAGTTTTCAGCTAAAGTCCGTAGAAGGCCCAACCCCGCGTGTCCAGAGGCCATGCAGCCATGCTTAAGGCTACGTTCCTAGCGCGCCTAAATCATCAATTACGGCTGCTAACCTCTCAGCAAGAGTATCCTGATGCGCGACCACCTCTGCGTGGGACAGAATTCTGGTGGTGTCAGCCTTACGTTTATCGAGTGTGTAGCTGAATCCGAAGTCATCCCTTCTAAACTGCTCCACCCATGAGTCCATTAGGTCGTCCAGCTTCTCATCGTCGTACGAGGGGTACGCGGCCCCGAATGTGAAGTTTCTCAGGCCCGCCCACATGGGCGCGTCCGGCACGGGAAAGAACCAGGCAACCGTCACTGGAGCGTAATACACATCTTTGGGCATGACGACTCGGACGCTGTAGCCACGAACGCCAGCGTCAATCTGTGCGCCGTGTTTGCGTGCAACACTCAACAGGCGTTCAGCAGCGACTCGCGTGTCATCGTTCGGGAGTTGGGCCAGAAACTCCTCATGGGTGATCTTCGTGCGCGGGCTCGTATGGGGCTTCACTACGGCACTGTGGCCGGATACTCTCGGCACCAAGGTTTGCCCGGCCGGCCCTTTGTACTGTTTCACTTCGACCGTTAGTACCTCAACGTTCGGCATCTGTTCGTTGAGGAATGTCACTACATTTGCGAGTGTGACGGGGATAGTATCGGCCACAAAGAGCAGACGAAGTCGCCTGGCGGCAAGATTTGTACCCACATTCTCCCAGAATGCATTCTTCGCAGCATCCCAATCAGCCGCTTCCTCAACGTCATGACCAAGAAGATCTCGTAGTGCAGCTTCAGGGTCGACGTTCGACTCTTCAAAGGCGGTGCGAAGACCGTTGATTGTCCAGTATTCAGCGTGGGAGGCGTAGTCAAGCATCTGCCCAACGACCTCGCGCCGCACCTGAGAATTATCACCACGTTTCACCTCGACCAAAGTCGGCGTGGCGTCCTGGTCAACAAGAAGGTGGTCGACTGACCACCAATCTGCGGCATTGGGAGACTGAGGGATTCCCTTCTCCCGTTTGATGAGGATCCAACGTCGCGGATTGCCGGGCGTGATTTGCTCCCCGTCCAGAAGTTCAATATGGGTGGCAATCAACTCCTGGAGCTCATCTTCCGAGGAAAATGGCTGTTCCTCCAACGACTCAAGCCCATTGGCAGTTCTACGGTAGATTCTGTTTGCCATGAATCCCCTCCGGATAGAGTGTAGCACCCTCCGACCCCCACCCTCTTTGACGGCGGTGTGATCAACGACTACATTCACCGAAAACCGCTAATAGAGGAGGAACCTGTGGAGAAAAGCTATCACAACTACCCGGACATTGCGCCGACGATTGGCAACTACTCGCGAGCGGCGCGGGCGGGCGACCTGTTCTTCTTCGCGGGGACGACGGCGGGCGGGAGCGAGTCGGAGCACGGCGACCTGCCGGCACAGGTGCGGGTGACGCTCGACCGGATCCGGCGCATCCTGGAGCGCGAGGGGCAGTCGCTTGGCGACATTGTGCGGCTGGTGACGTACGTGACGAGCATCGGTGAGTGGCGGTCGCACGGGGCGGAGCTTGGCGAGATCTTCGAGGAGTTCTTTCAGGGGAACTATCCGCCGAACACGCTCATAGGCATCGCGGAGCTGGCGGAGCCGACGATGAAGGTGGAGATTGAGGCGACGGCTGTGTTTTAGGGAGGCGTCCCCGCCTCTGGATTCCGGCTTTCGCCGGAATGACAGATCGAAAGAGGAGCGCCCTGCCGGTCCGGCAAGGCGCTCCTGTGGTGTGCATGGCTATGACCGGCGCTAGGCCTTGGTGGGCACCCAGGTCGTTGGGCCGGCCATTCTGGACTTGACCAGATCGACCGCCTCCAGCGGGGGCATGTCGCCGGGGACGGTGACGCGGGCCGTGTGGACGCGGTAGGCCTCAGGGTTCGTGGGGCCTGAGGGCTCGACACCCTCCATCAGTGCGCGGGCGGCGTTTATGAGGCGGCGTCGCACCTTGATGATGGACTCGTCCGAGCTTACCAGGCGCTCCTTGCTCCGGTCGGCGCGCGGGCCCCACTGATCCTCGACGAGGGCGAGGTCCTGGATGGGGAAGGCCTTGATGCCCGTGTAGGAATAGTTCTTCTGGGCGATGCGGTCGACGAGGTAGTCGTTGTCCTTGTTTTCCTTCGCCATGAAGGAGCCCGGTATCTGCTCCGGGTAGGTGTAGCCGCCGTACTTGTCCTCCATGACCTGCTGCTGCGTGAAGGGGTTGTAGCTCCAGCGCAGGCGGTACATGTAGCAACTCTCGTCGTCGATGGGGATGCGCATGTTGCTGGAGTAGACGTCCGGGCCGGAGATGCCGGCGGAGCTGTAGCAGGGCATGTAGAAGTGGCCGACGTTGGCCTGCTGCTGACCGTCGGAGGTGCGGGAGACGGCGACGTTCATGACGCCGTAGTCGGTGTCGATGTAGTCGGCGTAGGTGCGGTTGAGGAAGCTGTTGAACACACCCGCGCCGAAGCGGCGGCCGGGGTTGCCCTCGTTGTTGTCCAGCGTGCTGTGGAGGAAGAAGGCGTGGGAGGGGTCGTAGTCGCCCTCGAGCGCCTGGAAGTAGTTGCAGCGGAGGTGGTACTTGCGGACGTAGCGGCGGTCCTCGCCGAACTCCAGCCACTCAAAGCCGGGCTTCGGGGGCTCCTTGTCCGCCGGGCCCATGTAGGTCCAGACCATGCCGCCGCCCTCGAAGCACGGGTAGGCCTTGACGTTCACCTTGTCCTTGTAGGTCTCACCCTCGGGCGAGTTGGGCAGGTCGACGCACTTGCCGGAGACGTCGAACTTCCAGCCGTGGTAGACGCAGCGGATGCCGGCCTCCTCGTTGCGGCCGAAGAACAGCGGCGCACCGCGGTGGGGGCAGTAGGCGTCGACGAGGCCTGGGTTGCCGTTGGAGTCTCGGAAGGCGATGAGCTTCTCGCTGAGCAGCGTCACGCGGACGGGCGGGCAGTCCGCCGAGGGAATCTCCTCGGCCAGGAGCGCGGGGATCCAGTGGCGGCGGAACAGGTCGCCCATGGGGGTGCCGGGGCCTGTTTGCGTGAGCATGTCATTTTCTTCGACACTTAGCACGACGATTCCTCCTTCTGGTCTGTACGGGTCTCGTTCTCGAATTCGGGGTAGAATCTAGGGCGATGCTAGCGCGGCCCAGACAGCGTGTCAATTGACATCAACGTGTGCCCGTGAGCGCGGCGTCGTGAGCGGCACGCAGGGAGAACGGAATGACCGAAGGTCACAGCGACATCATCACCATGGCGGACATGGCCGCCGTATTTGACGTAACCGACGCCCTTTCCATCGACCGGGAGAGCATCAGCGTGGAGCTCACGAAGGAGGACCCCGGCGCGGTGCAGCAGAGCAGCAATGGCGAGATCGAGATCACGCTGCCGCTGACGTCGCCACTCGCGGAGTTTCTTGCGGGGGTGCGGCAGGAGCTCATCGGCATGGGGTATACGGCGGAGTGAGGAGACGGGTTCCAGCATTGGGCGTCAGCGTGTAAGCTAGGGTTGCCCCTCGCTTGTGCGGATTGCTATGTGATGCGACGTAGCGCGGCGGGCACACCGCCAACTAAGGAGGACCCCGGCACATGCCCGAATCGCAAGCTGTACTACTGCCCAAGAACGTCAGGCCGCTGCGCTATGCCGTCCACCTGACGCCCGATCTGGAGGCCTTCACTTTCGACGGCGAGGAGTCCATCGACATCGAGGTGCTGGAGGCGACGGACACCGTCGTGCTGAACGCGTGCGAGATGACCGTGCACTCGGCGAGCCTGATGGACGCCGGGAACGCGCAGGTCGACGCCACCGACATCGAGATGAACGCCGACGACGAGACGGTCGCGATCCGCTTTCCCTCGGCCGTCCAGCCCGGGCCCGCCGTGCTGCGCATCTCGTTCACGGGCGAGCTCAACGACCGGCTCACCGGCTTCTACCGGAGCACCTACACGCGAGAGGACGGCACGCCTCGGACGATGGCGACCACGCAGTTCGAGCCGTCGTCGGCGCGGCGAGCGCTCCCGTGCTGGGACGAGCCCGCCATGAAGGCGAGCTTCCAGGTCACGCTGACGGTCCCGTCGGACATGGACGCCATCTCCAACATGCCCGCAGTGGATGAAACGGTGGACGGCGACACCAAGACGGTGCGATTCGGCGAATCGCCGGTCATGTCGACGTACCTGCTGGCGTTCGTGGTCGCGGAGCTGGGCTCCATCGAGCAGGAGGCGGCGAACGGGACGATGATCAGGGTGCTGACGACGCGCGGCAAGGAGGAACAGGGACGGTTTGCGCTGGAGACCTCGGTCGCGCTGCTCACCTACTTCAACGACTACTTCGGCATCCCGTACCCGCTGGAGAAGCTGGACCACATCGCCATCCCGGACTTCGCGGCGGGGGCAATGGAGAACTGGGGCATCATCACGTACCGCGAGACGGCGCTCCTCGTCGACCCGGCCATCAGCCCCGCGGCGACGCGTCAGCGCGTGGCGGAGGTCGTATCGCACGAGATGGCGCACATGTGGTTCGGCGACCTCGTCACGATGCAGTGGTGGGACGACCTGTGGCTCAACGAGAGCTTTGCCTCGTGGATGGGCGACAAGGCGGTCGACCACATCCACCCCGAGTGGAAGATGTGGACACAGTTTGTCGCCAACGACACGATCCGCGCCTTCAACCTCGACGGCCTGAAGAACTCGCACCCCATCGAGGCGACCGTCCACACGCCGGCCGAGGTGGAGGAGCTCTTCGACGCCATCAGCTACAGCAAGGGCGCGTCCACCATCCGGATGCTGGAGCACTACCTGAGCGAGGAGACGTTCCGGGAGGGCCTGCGCCGCTACCTGGACGCCCACCAGTACGACAACGCGCGCACGGCCGACCTCTGGGCGGCGCTTGAGGATGCGTCGGGCAAGCCGGTCAAGGCGCTGATGGACACCTGGACGGGGCAGATGGGCTACCCGGTGCTCACCGTCGGGTCGCGCCACGAGCCGGACGGCGTGAAGCTGGACGTGTCGCAGTCGCGGTTCCTGCTCAGCAACATCGCGGAGGACGTTGGAGACGACGAATCTTCGTGGAAGGTGCCGCTCAACGTTGCGGCGTCCTGGGACGACGGCGGACTGGCGACGCTTATGGAGTCCCGCGAGGACACCATCGTGCTCCCGCCCGCGCCCAGCACCGAAGGTTCATGGTTCAAGGTCAACGCGGGCCAGACCGGTTTCTACCGGGTGAACCTCAGCCCGCGCGACTGGGACGCGCTCATCCCCGCGGTCACGTCTCGCGCGCTGTCGGACACGGACCGGCTCGGCCTGCAGAACGACGCGTACGCGCTTGCGCGGGCGGGGTACCTGCCGATCAGCCAGTTCCTCGCACTCGCCGAGGGGTACCGCGACGAGACGGACGCCAGCGTGTGGCGCGACCTCGCGGGGAACCTCGGCGACCTCGACACGCTGCTTTCGGACGAGGCGTGCTACCCGGCGTTCAAGGCGCTGTGCCAGGGGCTGTTCAGCCCCCTCGCCGAGCGGATGGGCTGGGAGCCGAAGCCGGGCGATGGGCACCTCGACGCGATCCTGCGCAGCGTGGCCCTCGGGCAGGCGGGCTACTACGACGACCCGGCGGTGCTCGCGGAGGCGCGGCGCCGGTTCGAGCTGTACCTGGAGGACCCGTCGACGCTGCGGCCTGACCTTCGCGGGGTTGTGTTCAGCCTTACGGCGCAGCAGGGCGACACGGACACGTACAACAAGCTGTGGGAACTGCAGAAGAGCGCGGAGTCGCAGGAGGAAAAGGTCCGGCTGCTGATCTCGCTCACGCGCATCCCGGACCCGGAGCTCATCAGTGACGTCCTGCAGCGCTCGCTTACCGACGACGTCCGGTCGCAGGACACCGTGTCCGTGGTGGGCGCAGTCTCGGCCAACCCGAAGGGCAAGGAGCTCGCGTGGGACTTTCTGAAGGACAACTGGGACACCTTCATGGACCGCTATGGACACGGCGGGTTCATGCTCATGCGGATTGTCGGGCTGCCGCGCGGCTTTACGACGCGGGAGAAGCTCGACGAGGTGCGCGAGTTCTACGAGTCGCACCCTGCGCCGGCGGCGGAGCGGTCGGTGCGGCAGACCATCGAGGGGCTGGAGCTCAACGTGGCGTGGGTGGAGCGCAACAAGGACGACGTTGCGGACTGGTTCGCGGGGCGATAATTCGGACGACGCAAGACTAGGAGGAAAAAATGAAGCTCGTGATGTACAACGACAACCAGCCGGGCATCCTGACCGATGCGGGAGTAATTGACGTAAGCGACATCAGTCCCGGCGGCGGCCAGGCCGCGATGGTCCACTTGATCACCAACTACGACGACCTGAAAGGGCAGCTCGAGGCGCGGGCCGCGGAGGGTACGCCGGTCGAGGGCGCGCAGCTACGGGCCCCGTTGCCGCGCCCCAACAAGGTCCTCTGCATGGGCGGCAATTTCCGGGAGTTTGGCGCGCGGGAGCCATCGCCGATGTGGGGATTCACCAAGGCGCTCGACAGCATCATCGGGCCGGGCGACACCGTCGTACTGCCGGACGTCGACGCCAACATCTTCCACCACGAGGCGGAGCTGCTGCTGGTCTTCGGCAAGGGCGGGAAGGACATCCCGGCGTCGGAGGCGATGGACCACGTCTTCGGCTACACCGCGGGCGTGGACGTCTCGGCGCGCATGTCCGGCGGCGGGGGCCGGGTGCCGAACACGATGCCGATCTCGGAGCACAAGTCCTACGACACCTTCTGCCCCATGGGCCCGTGCATCGTGACCAAGGACGAGATTGCCGACCCGGAGAACTTGCAGGTCACGCTCAAGGTCGACGGTGAGGTACGGCCCAACTACAACACGAGCGACCTGGCGCACTCCATCGCGGAGTCGATCGAGTACGTGGCGGCGATCGAGGAGATCAGCGCCGGCGACGTGCTGTTCATGGGCACGAATCACCAGGGACTCGGCGCGATGCAGGACGGCGAGACCATCGAGATGGGCATCGAGGGCATCGGCAGCTTCACGTTCAGTGTGAGCGACCCGTTGAAGCGCCGCTGGCCGAAGGGCGTCGACGAGGCGACGGCCAAGGACATCCGCGAGGGCACCGGCGGGCCGGGGCGGCAGTCGCGGCCGATGCCGGCGGGGTAGGCGCCGCTCGGCCATGGACATCGAGATCGGCAACGGGTTCGCCCTGCGCGACTGGGCGTCGGCGTGGGAGAACGCCGACCGGGAGCGGTTCGTCACGTTTGCCAACGACTACGACGTCTGGAGGCAGCTGTACGACCGCTTCCCCCGCCCGTACACGTCTGCGGACGCCGACGAGTGGATTGCGCTGAATGCCGGACGGACCACGCTCTCAACCTTCGCCATCTGCGACGCCGACGGGCCCATCGGCAGCGCCGGACTCACGCTGCGGGACGCCGACTACCGGCACTCGGCCGAGATCGGCTACTGGCTGGGGAAGCCGTTCTGGGGCCAGGGCATCGTGACCGCCGCGGTGAAGGCCTTGACGCACTACGCGTTCGAGTCGCTCGGACTCATCCGGATTGAGGCGCACATCTTCGCTCGCAATCACGCGTCGGCGAGGGTGCTGGAGAAGGCCGGGTACCAGCGCGAGGGGCTGCTGCGCAAGGCCAGCATGAAGGAGGACGAGGCGCTCGACAACGTGCTGTTCGCGGCGCTGAGGGACGAGTGGCGGCCGTAGCCGAGCGGGCGGCGGGCGGCCGGCAATCGGAAGGAGCGTGAACGATGGCGATGTACCGCGTGTTCCCTGACGAGAACGGGGAGAGCCACATCGAGCCGCTGTCGCTGGACGACCATGCCTACCTGGAGGCGTTCAACAACGTCACGGAAGCGGGCATCCGGCACTACTCGGAGCTGCGGTGGATGGACTTCCACCCGCTGCCGGAGCGGCGACTGATCATTCAGCTCGTGGGCGAGATCGAGATCGGGCTGAGCGACGGCACGAAGCAGCGATTCGGCCCCGGCGACGTTCGGCTGATGGAGGACGTCACCGGCAAGGGGCACACGCACGAGGACGTGACGGAATGTACGCAGTTCATCATGATGCTGAAGGACTAAGGGGGCTAGTAGACTCTGTTTCCTGACTTATCGCGTTTAAACGCTCCGATGCAGAACTCGTTACCCTCAGGGTCAGCACAGGTGACTCCGCCTCCAGGCCGGATTTCGCCAACTTGGCTTCCACCGAGAACAATTATCTTTCGAAGTGCTTCGTCGACATCAGTAACATGAAAGTCAAGGTGGCAGCGGTTCTTAACCAACTTAGCCTCAGGGACTCTCTGAAGCACCAACCACATCGCGGGAGCGAGTTCACCTACCGTTAGCCATCCACCATCACCACGAAGAGGCCCCGGCTCCTCATCAATTACTACACTCCAGAATGCTGCTTCCCTTTCAATGTCGTTGACATCCAACACTACGGCACCGGAATTAAGGACAATGCCGCCGGCAGACGGCGGACTGAATCGTTCCTTGTCGATCATGGAGTTGCCCTCCCTAATCCAGCGGGACCCACATCATGGTGCGGGGCTTGCCGACTACTACACGGGTGACGTGGCCCTGGCCGGTGAGGTCCTCGGCGAGGAGGACGTCTCCGGGGCCGAAGCGCTTGGTGGCGCCGTCGCCGACCTCGATCTCGCCCTCGCCCTCCAGGGTGATGACGTACTGGCGGCCGGGCGCGCAGTGCCAGTCGAGGACGTAGCCGGCCGACTGGCGGGTGAAGAAGGCGTGCTTGGCGTTCGAGGGCGGGGTTGCCTCGGACTGGCCATCGCCCCTTGGGTTGAAGTCGAGGTCGACTACCTCGAAGTGGGACTTGCCGTCGTCGCCGGTGTAGATGCGCGTGACGTGCATGGTGGCGCCTCCTGATGTCTAGGTGAAGCCGCGACTCAGTTTGTTGGTGAGGGCAGTATAGCGTTTCCCCACGCCAAAACCCCTACCTGCGCATAGCTCAGTTTCCTTGACCCGCGACGAATTTCGTGATACTTTCGGCAATTGCCTGAGACAGACACCCAAAGTCGATACGGAGGTGACTCCCTTGGACGGCCTGATATTGGCCATTGTGGCGGGCTTGGCTGCACTTGTTTTTGCTGCGTTCCTGGCTATGCGCGTCCTTGCTGCGGACGAAGGAACCGATCGCATGAAGGAGATCGGCGCAGCCATCCAGGAGGGCGCGAATGCCTTCCTCAAGCGCGAGTATACGGTCCTGGCTGGATTCGTTGTCATTGTTTTCATCGTCCTGCTGGCGCTAGGACTCTATGGTGAGGGTCAGGACGAGAGGACGGCCTACGCCTACCTTGTGGGCGCCATAGCGTCCGCGGTGGCGGGCTTTGCGGGCATGCGCATCGCGGTGAAAGCCAACATGCGAACCGCTTCAGCGGCGCGCACCGGCCTGAATCGTGCCCTAAGAATTGCCTTCTCCAGCGGCGGCGTCATGGGCGTCACCGTAGTCGGCATCGGGCTCCTTGGCGCGGTGATCCTCTGGATCATCTTCGAGGACCCCAACGTTGTCGCAGGGTTCAGCTTTGGCGCATCCAGCATTGCGCTCTTCGCCCGCGTCGGTGGGGGCATCTACACCAAGGCCGCCGACGTGGGAGGCGACCTCGCGGGCAAGGTGGAGGCGGGCATCCCGGAGGACGACCCGCGCAACGCCGCCGTCATTGCCGACAACGTGGGCGACAACGTCGGCGACGTGGCCGGCATGGGGGCCGACCTCTTCGAGTCCTACGTCGGCTCGATCATCGCTAGCCTCGCGCTGGCAGCCACCGGGGCGGCGTTCCTCGGCGCGCCGGAGACGATTTCACGCGAGGCGCCCCTGAGCGTGCTCCCGTTCGCCATCGCCGCAGTCGGCATCGTGGCGTCCATCATCGGCACGTTCCTCGTGCGCACGGGCGAGACCACCAACATTGGAAGTCTCCTCTGGTCCCTGAGGCGGGGTATCTTTGCCGCCGCGATCCTGGCGCTCGCCGGTTCGTTCGGGGCCATTTACTGGGTGATAGAGTCTCAGGCCGGTCTGGGAATGGATAGCGTCTGGCAGCTCTGGGGCGCGGTAGCCGTCGGACTTGGGGCCGGGGTCATCATCGGCGTCAGCACTGAGTACTACACCAGCTATGAATACAAGCCGACCCGCGGCATCGCCGGACGCGCAGTAACCGGCCCCGCAACGGTTATCATCAGCGGTTTCGCTACGGGGATGCTCAGCACCGTCATCCCGATCCTCGTCATTGCTGCCGCCGTCATCGGCGCTCACGAGCTTGCGGGACTGTACGGCATCGCGATCGCGGCCGTCGGCATGCTCTCCACCCTCGGAATCACACTGGCCACTGACGCCTACGGGCCCGTGGCCGACAATGCAGGCGCGATTGCGGAGCAGGCCCACCTGGACCCGGAGGTCCGGGAGCGGACGGACGCCCTGGACTCCCTGGGCAACACTACGGCCGCCACGGGCAAGGGATTCGCCATCGGCTCGGCCGTCCTCACGGCCCTGGCGCTCATGGCAGCCTACGCCAATGTTGTCGGACTCGAGGCCATTGACCTGCTGGAGGTTTCCACGCTGGTGGGCCTCCTCATCGGCGCACTGATGCCATTCGTGTTCAGCGCGCTCACGATGGAAGCTGTGGGCCGCGCCGCGCAGGACATGGTCGAAGAGGTGCGGCGGCAGTTCAACGAGATCCCGGGGCTCCGGGAAGGGAAAGAGGGCGTGCGCGCGGAGTACGCACGCTGCGTGGACATCAGCACCAAGGGCGCGCTGCGCGAGATGATCGTACCGGGACTGCTCGCGGTCATCGTTCCGATTGCGGTTGGGATGACCCCATTCCTCGGCAAAGAGGCAGTGGGCGGTCTGCTCATCGGCGCCATCGCCGCCGGGTCGTTGCTCGCCATCACCATGGCGAACAGCGGCGGAGCCTGGGACAACGCCAAGAAGTACATCGAAGCAGGCGCCCTAGAGGGCAAGGGTGGCGAGCCGCACAAGGCCGCTGTGGTTGGCGACACCGTCGGCGACCCGTTCAAGGACACTTCCGGCCCGTCCCTGAACATCCTGTTGAAGCTGATGTCAATTGTGGCACTGGTGTTTGCGCCGCAATTCATCTAGGGGTGCATGAAAGGCCGCACCGCACTGGTCACGATATAAGAACTTTCTTAGAACTTGACAAGCACGTGCGGTGCGGCCAAGATATTGGGTGAAGCGTGGTCCGGCACGTATTGGCGGGCCATCCGGAGAACTGGGACGGACAGCGTTCCACAGTTAGCGGCGTGGTACACTGGGAGTGGACCCACTCCCTTTGATTACTCCCGCTGTAGATAACAAGGCAGGGCCATCATGGTCAAGTCGAAGTCAGCGCTTGCGCTGGCGGCCTTGGCGGTATTCATTGTAATGCTGCCCATGGGCTGCGATATCACCACAGCCGCCCCTCCCACGCCATTGCCGCCTACACCCACGGCCGTCGCACCGCTGCCCTCGCCGTCGCCGCTTCTCGTAGATGCGTCCACGCCCGTTGGCAACGGCTCGGCGAACGGCATCTTCCCTTCGCCGATTCCCTTCGCCGTCTCCCTCCGGCCCGCGAAGCCCGAGGGCTGGGCGTCTTCGCTCATCGTGTCCGGGCAGCCTGAGGCGACTGAGAGCGGGCCCATCGGCCCCGACGGGCAGATGTACGTCAGCTGGGCCGTGACCAACGGCGGGCCCGACGACGCGTCCGTGCCCTTCTCCGTCGACCTGCTGGTGGACGGCGTGCCCGTGGAGCGGTGGGCCTCCTTCGGGCTAACCTCGGGCGAAGTGCAGACCGTCCGCGATTGGGAGAATCTGCCGCTGCGCGCCCACCTGTCGCCGGGCAGCCACACGCTGGAGCTGGTGGTGGACTCGACCGGCTACCTGCAGCCGTTGGACATGCAGGGCAACAGCGTCTCCGTCACCTTTGAGTGGCCGGATCTGCCCAACGGCAACGGCGCCACCACGATCGCTCCGGAGCGGCTGCCCAACCTGACGCCCTACTTGCCCGAGGGCTGGCAGGACGCCGTCAGGCTGGAGGGCGTTCCCGCATCGATAAGCGCGGCGGTGAACGGCGCCGACCCGGCGCTGCAGATCGCCTACCGCAACGGCGGTCTCTCCAGCATCAGCCGGTTCTTCCTGGTGTACGTCTACCTGGACGGCGTGCTTGTCACCAAGTTCAACCAGCACGGCCTGATCGCCGATGAGGCCGTTGTCTCACCGCCGTGGCACGAACTGCTGAACACCATTCACGTGACGCCCGGCCGGCACACCCTGACCCTGGCGCTGGACCCGACGGGACTCGTCACCGAGGCCGACGAGACCGATAACGTGATCTCCGTGGACTTCACCTGGGCCGGGCCTGCCGTCGCGCAACCCGCGCCCGCGCAGACCGCCATTGCCGGGCAGCCGGCGGTCACCGGCTACACGCTCTCCGGGTGGTCCGGGTCCCTCGTGGTCAGCAGCTACCTCGGCGAGACCTCGCAGGCGAGCAACGCCTACCTGAACTCACAGGCCTACGCGAACTGGGCCGTGAGGAATGCGGGCGCGGCGGTCACCGACCCCTACACGATCGAGCTCCTCATCAGCGGCGAGGTGGTGCACACGTGGGAGCGCGAGGGCCTGGACGCCGGCGCCATCGACATCATCGTCGACGAGCCGATCCCGGCGGCGTTCGCGCCCGGTATCCACAGCGTCGAGCTGCGGATGCGCACATCGGACGGCGAGGAGACTCCCCTCGCCCGCAGGCCGACCAACTGGCGCACCGGCTTTGCGCCTCCGCGCGGGGGCGCCCCGCTGGACGACGCCGAACGCCGCAGCCGGCTGGCGGCCCTGGAGGGCATCCGGTCGTCCACCGCGCTTTTGAGCAGCTCAGATGAGATGCGCCAGGACGTCATCGACCTCGTGGACATGGTCTACCAGTCCATCTACAACCGCTCCCTGGAAGAGGAGGCGTTAGGCATCAGCATCATCACGGACGAGGAGTTCACCGCGTGGGTGGACGCCGAGTGCAATGACGTCGCGCCGAACCTTTCGGGCAGCGCCCGCGACATCTACCTGCAGCGGTGCGCGATGGCCAAGGGATTCGCCGGCTACTACTCGGACTGGCGCGGCGCGGCGCGCATCGTCGTCCGCAGCAACAGGACGCCCATGGACGTGGTGAGCATCATCGCGCATGAACTCGGCCACTTCCTGCAGGCGCAGGCCAACACTTCGCTGAACGACCAGCCGGACATCAACGTCGTGGCCCTGCGGGAGGCGCAGGCATACGCGCACCAGGCGGTCTTCTTCCGGACGCTGGAGTCCCTGGCGGGCCTGGACCTGCTGCTCTACCCGCGCCTCAGCGGCTACGAGAACTTCGTGCAGATGCGCGTGGGCAACCTGCGGTCCAGCGCCGAGACCAGCGAGCACGCTCGCGGCCAACTGGTGCTGTGGCTCGCAATCCTGTCCGACCCTGAACTGCGCCGGCAGCGGACGGTGCTGCTGAACAACCTCGCCATACCGGCGGACACGGCACGGGAGGTCTTCGACTACCTGGTGGACTTCTCGC
Organism: Chloroflexota bacterium; assembly: GCA_026713825.1. Classification (NCBI taxonomy): domain Bacteria; kingdom Bacillati; phylum Chloroflexota; species Chloroflexota bacterium. The sequence goes on from JAPONS010000016.1 coordinate 36,477, forward strand.
CGGGAGAGGCGCGGCTCTACGTGACGCGGATCCTGGGGAACGCGAGCGCGCAAATCGGCGCCATCGAGTCGCTGGTCTCGGCCCGGCTGATCACCGGCCTGCCCTACTGGAACGAGGGCTCGCCAGAGCTCCGCGACATCGGGCTGCTGCTGCCGTAGCGCGCCGAGGCTGCTCGCCCGGCTGCCAGCCAACCATGTTGAGGATGACACTGGCGGCGGTCGCCGCCTTGCTACCCCACCATATTCAGAATAACTCCGGCGGCGATTGCCGAGCCCAGTACGCCCGCCACGTTCGGCCCCATCGCGTGCATGACCAGGTAGTTGTTGGGGTTGGCCTCCAGCGCCACGCGATGCACCACGCGAGCCGACATCGGCACGGCGGAGACGCCGGCGGCCCCGAGCAGCGGGTTGACCTTTCGCCCTGACGCCAAGTACATGATCTTGCCGAAGACCACGCCGCCCGCCGTCGCCAGCGAGAAGGCCACCAGCCCCAGGCCGAACACCTTCAACGTATCGACGTCCAGGAAGGCGTCGGCCACCATCGTCCCGCCCACGGTGAGGCCGAGCAGGATGGTCACGATGTTGATGAGCTCGTTCTGCGCCGTGGAGGAGAGGCGCTCGACAACGCCGCTCTCGCGCAGCAGGTTGCCGAACATGAACATGCCGATGAGCGGGATGGAGCCCGGCGCGAAGAGGACCGCCAGCAGCAGCACGGTCAGCGGGAAAAGCAGCTTGAGCAGCTTCGGGACGGGGCGGGGCTCGTAGGGCATCTCGACCATGCGCTCGGACCTGGACGTGAGCGCGCGCATGATGGGAGGCTGGATGATGGGGACCATCGCCATGTAGGAGTAGGCCGAGATGGCGATTGGACCGAGCAGCGCCTCGTCGGCGAGGCGAATGGAAACGAAGATTGCCGTCGGGCCGTCCGCGCCGCCGATGATGCCGATGGCCCCCGCGTTCTCCAGCGTGAACCCGAGCGCAATGGCCCCCAGCAGCGTTCCGAAAATGCCTATCTGCGCCGCCGCGCCCAGCAGCGCCATCCAGGGCCGCTGGATGAGCGGCGTGAAGTCCGTGAGCGCGCCGAGGCCCAGGAACATCAGCAGCGGGAAGAGCTCTGTGCTCAGGCCGTAACGCTTGAGCAGCACCAGGAGGCCCTCGTCCTCGCCGAGGCCGCCAAAGGGGACGTTCGCCAGCATGATGCCCACGCCGATGGGGATGAGCAGCAGCGGCTCAAAGCCCTTATGGATCGCCAGGAAAATGAATCCCAGCGCAATCAGGACCATCACGCCGTTCTTCCAGAGGCTCACAACCTCGCTGAAGAACTGGCTGTCGAAGGGAATTTCGCCGGTTAGCACTGTGTTCCTTCAGGTGGAGATGGGGTCAGTCCCGGGCATTCCGAGGGCGCACACGGTTGCCCTGCGATGACATGAACGCCTGCCGCCCCTGCACGCGCCATGCGCCGGCGGCCTCCGCCGTTTCTCGCCGCGGCGTTGAGGCTTGGCCCGAGCCGAAACTGCGCCGCACGAATTGCACCGCCGCCGCCATCGCCGCGACCATCGCGGGGGCGACGGGGCGGTCGTCCGCGGGGGCGCTTGCTTCGCCGGCATCGGCAACGACGGGCGCGGGCGCCGCGCTGTCCGATACGGGCTCCGCTTCACCTCGCATGAGCGCCTTGCCGAGGAGCGCCGTCACAATGGCCAGCGACACCAGCGCGGCAAACACCACACCGACACCCGTGCCCGCGATCTCAAACCCTTTCTGCAGCTCGTCCATGGGACTCCTTTGCACTGGCGGCCATGACATTGTAGCCGGGCGCATTGTCCAATGCCATTGCAGCATCGCGCTTTTGGCCCTGTTATGCGTGCCTTTCCGGCTCACCTTGCCCTTGCGACAGGTTGCCGCCCCTGCTAGGGTACTTAGACCTTTTCCAGCGGGAGTGTTATGGCCCAAAAGAGCGTTTCCCTGTTCGTGACGTGCCTTGTGGACCAGTTCTACCCAGAGGTCGGAGAGGCGACGGTCCGGCTCCTCCGTCACCTCAACGTCGAGGTCGATTTCCCTGCCGACCAGACGTGCTGCGGGCAGGTCGCGCTGAACGGCGGCTACCGCTCGCACGCGACAGCCGTCGCCAAGCGCTTCATCGAGGTCTTCCGCAACAGCGAGACGATCGTCGCGCCGTCAGGGTCCTGCGTCGCAACCATCCACACTCACTACGCCGACCTGCTGCGCGGCTACCCGGAGCTTGCTGCCGAGGTCGCGTCGTTGCAGGCGCGGACCTACGAACTCTCGCAGTACCTGGTGGACGTGCTTGGCGTGGAGGACGTGGGGGCACACCTGCCGTCGCCGACGCGGGTCACGTACCACGACTGCTGCCACGCGCTGCGGGACCTCGGCGTGGGCGCCCAGCCGCGCAAGCTGCTGTCGGCAGTCGACGGCGCCGAGCTTGCCGAGATGAAGGACTCGGCATCGTGTTGCGGCTTCGGGGGCACGTTTGCGGTGAAGTTTGCGGACATCTCGTCGGCGATACTGCGCGAGAAGCTGCGAAACGTCGAGGTGACAGGCGCTAGCGTGCTCACAGCCGTCGACTCGAGCTGCCTGATGCACATGGGCGGCGCGCTGCGGCGGCAGGGCTCGCGGACGCGGGCGGTGCACCTCGCGGAGCTGCTGTGCGAGGGCATCGAGGGGGAGCGGGCATGACGGACGTGCTCTCGGAACATTTCAAGGAGCAGGCTGCCGAGGCCCTCGGCAACGCGACGATCCAGGAGTCGCTGGACCGGCTGGTGAACTTCCGGCAGGGGCGCGTAGACGCCATCGCGGAGTATGGGCAGGAGCGGTGGGACGCTCTCAGCCAGAGCGCACGCGAGATCAAGCGGGAGACGCTCGAGCACCTCGACTACTACCTTGACGAACTCTCGCGCAACGTCGAACGGGCGGGCGGCCACGTCTTCTTCGCGAGGGACGCGGCGGAGGCCAACGAGTACGTCGCCAAGGTGGCGGCGGACAACGGCGTCAAGACCGTCATCAAAAGCAAGTCGATGGTGTCCGAGGAGATGGGCATCGCGGACGTGCTGGAGGCGATGGGCATCGAGCCGGTGGAGACGGACCTGGGCGAGTACATTATTCAGCTAGCGCGCGAAGCGCCCTACCACATCATCGCGCCCGCGCTGCACAAGTCGAAGGAGGAGGTGTCCGAGCTCTTCGAGCGCATTTTGGGCACGCCCGCCGAGAGCGACATAACGGCGCTGGCGGGCGTCGCGCGAAAGGTGCTGCGGGAGAAGTTCCTGGAAGCGGACATGGGCATGACGGGCGCCAACTTCGGGGTGGCGGAGACGGGCACCATCGTCATGGTCACCAACGAGGGCAACGGGCGCATGTGCTCGTCGCTGCCGCGTGTACACGTGGCGACTATGGGGATGGAGCGCGTCATCCCGCGCCTCCGCGACGTCGCGACGTACCTGCCGCTCCTGACGCGTTCGGCGACGGGGCAGCGGATCTCGAGCTACGTCTCCTTCGTCACGGGCCCGCGTCGCAGCGGCGAGGAGGACGGGCCGCAGGAGTTCCACCTGGTCATTCTCGACAATGGGCGCTCTCGGATGCTGGCCGACCCGGAGCTGCGCGAGGCGCTGTACTGCATCCGGTGCGGCGCGTGCCTGAACGCCTGCCCGGTGTACGGCAAGGTGGGCGGCCACGCCTACGGCTGGGTGTACCCGGGGCCGATTGGCGCGGTGGTAACGCCGTCGCTGGTGGGCGTGCCAAAGGCGAAGGACCTGCCCTTTGCGTCGACGCTGTGCGGCGCGTGCCGCGACGTGTGCCCGCTGAAGATCGACATCCCTCGGATGCTGCTCAAGCTGCGCAGCGACGCCGTCGAGGGTCCGCCGGAAACGCGGGTGCCCCGAAGTGTGGAGTCGTTGATGATGCGTGCATGGCGGAAGACGGTGGCCGGGCCGCGTCTGTTCACACTGGCGGGGAAGGTCACGTCCGCAGCGCAGTGGCCGCTCTCGCGACAGGGTGTGCTGCGATGGCTTCCGCCGCCGCTCTCGGGCTGGACGCGCACGCGGGACTTCCCCCGCGCCGCCATGCGGCCATTCCGCGCTCGCTGGCGCAAGGATGGGGGCAGCCGTGGCGGATAGGGAACAGTTCCTCGCGGGAATCCGCGCCGCGCTGGCCTCGGGGCCGAGCAGCGCCGCGCCGCCGAGCGCAGCACCGCCGACGGCCGCGTCGTCAACGCCGTCACGCGATGAACTGCTCGCGCAGCTCGAACGGAGCGCGGGGCTGCAGAGCTGGCATTTCGTACGAGCGGCCAATGCGGATGAAGCAACCGCCCGTGTCGTCGAGATCGCGAAGGGGCACGGCGCGGGAACGGTCGTGCGGACGGCCCACGACGTGCTAGAACGGATGTCGCTCGACGACGCGCTCAGTGGCGCGGGCATGGAGAGTGTCGTGCTGGCGGAGGGCCCCGGCGGGCTCGACGCTGCGCAGCGGCAGGCTACGGCGGCCGCGGCGGCGGTTGGCGTCACGGGCGTGGACGCCGTCATCGCGGAGACGGCCTCTGTGGCGCTTGTGCCGCGCAAGGGGATGAGCCGGCAGGCGTCGCTACTGCCGCCGGTGCATGTGGCCGTCGCGACGGCGGACCAGGTCGTCGGGACGCTGGACGACGTGCTGGCGATGCGCCTTGCCGAGCTCGCGGCGGCGGAGGAGACCACCTGGTACATGAACCTCGTCAGCGGGCCCAGCCGCACCGCGGACATCGAGCAGACACTGGTGGTGGGGGTGCACGGGCCGGGGGTGGTGTATCTGGTGATCATCGAGGAGTAGCGCCGCGGTCCAGCGCCCTTCGACAGGCTCAGGACGAACGGAGGCGGCTGCGACGCCGCATCGCACGCAGCCCTCGCAACGTCGCCCGCGCCAGGCGCTCGCTTGGGTGCGCTATCGCGTCTTCAAGGGAGACTGCGCCCGTCGCCATGCCCGTCAGCGCCGTGAACCCCTCGGCGTAGAGCTTGCGCCAGCCGGGGCCGAGGCTTCCGCCGACGCCGAGCACGGGAATGCCGCGTGCCACCGCGCGGTTCGCGACGACAGCGGGGGCCTTGTGGTAGGCGGTCTGCCAGTCGAGACGGCCCTCGCCGGTGACCACGAGCGCCGCCCCTTCCAGCCGCGCGTCGAGGCCGACGGCCTCGGCGACGATGTCGGCGCCCCAGGCGAGGCGCGCGCCGAGGAAGGCCACCAACCCCGCGCCCATGCCGCCGGCCGCGCCGCCGCCCGCAATGCCGGACACGTCCACGCCAAGGTCCCGTCGCGCGATGTCCGCCACGCGCCCCAGCGCGCGGTCCAGCGTCGCGAGGTCCTCGGGAGAAGCGCCCTTCTGCGGGCCGAAGGTGGCCGCCGCGCCTGCGGGGCCGCACAGGACGTTGGTCACGTCCGTGGCGACGATCAGCTCCGTGTCCCGGAGCCGCGCGTCCAGCCCAGAGGCGTCGATGGCGGCGAGGTCAAGCAAGCCTGCGCCGCCGGGGGCGATGGGCTCGCCGCCCGCGCGCAGGAGGCGGACGCCCATCGACGTTGCGAGGCCGGCGCCGCCGTCGTTGGTGGCGCTGCCGCCGATGCCGAGGATGATGCGCCGGTAGCCGACGTCCAGCGCGGCGCGGATTACGGAGCCGACGCCGTAGGTGGTCGCGTGGAGCGGATCTCGGACGTTGGGGGGAAGCAGGGCGAGGCCGCACGCCTGCGCGGTCTCGACGACGGCGGTGTCGCCGCCGCCGAGGGCGCCCCAGCGGGCGGTGACCGGCTCGCCGAGGGGCCCGGTGGTGTCCACGGCGTGGTACGCGCCGCCGGTGGCCTCCACGAGGGCGTCGAGGGTGCCGTCGCCGCCGTCGGCCATGGGGCAGCGTACGATGCCGGCGGTGGGGTACGCGGCGCGGGCGGCCTCGGCCATGGCGTCGGCGGCTTGCCCGGCGGACAGGGTGCCCTTGAACGCCTGCGGGGCGATGACGATCTTCATAGGGACAGGGTAGCGGTCGGCGGGCCGGTGGGCCAGTTCCCGCTGCCGCGGGACGGGCGGTTCGCGAACCGCCCCTACGCCTGGAGGTGGGCGGGGAGGGTTTGCCGGGGTTCCTGCCTTCGCAGGAACGACGAGGGGGCCTAGAGCGCAGTAGAGCGGCGGGGGTAGCGCCAACGCTCGGCGCGCATGATGGACTCAAGGGCCTCCGCCGTGTCGTCGATGCGGCCGTTCTCGTTCACGACGACGTAGTCGAACATGGGCACGCGCTCCATCTCGTGCCGGGCGGTCTCCAGCCTGCGTTCCAGGTCGACGGTCAGCTCGCTCTCGCGGGCGCGCAGGCGGCGCTCCAGCTCCTCCAGGGACGGCGGCGCGAGGAAGACGAACACGCCATCAGGGTCCAGCCGCTTGATGGTCTGCGCGCCCTGGACGTCGATCTTGATGATGACGTCCATCCCGCTGGCCAACGCATCGCTCACCTGGTCCCTGGGGACGCCGTAGCGATGGCCATAGACCTCGGCGCTTTCCAGAAAGCCGCCCTCGGCAAGCTTCTGCTCGAAGGCATCGCGGTCGAGGAAGATATAGTCGACGCCGTCGGTCTCCGTGGGCCGCCGGGGACGCGTGGTTGCCGTCACGACAAAATGCACCGGGTACTTCCGCTCGCGGAGGCGCAGGAGGACGGCGTCCTTGCCGACGCCAGAGGGGCCGGACACGACCATCATCAGGGGATGAGGCGCGAGCGCCACGGGGAGCGTTGCGTCATTGGGCGAGGTCACGCGTCACCGCCCGGGCGCGGCGTGGGGCGTTGGATCCGGGGGCAGGCCGGCGGGGCTGTCGCCACGATCATGCCGTTCACTCCCGCATTGCCGCCGAGTGGCAGCCTAGTCCCGCCTGTAGATCGTCGGGTCCTCTTTTTCCTGGCCCATGTCACGGAACCGCCTGGCCACCGTGTCTCCCAGCAGCATGCCCATGAACTGGTCGGAGGCCTTGAGGCCCTCGGTGGGGGAGTCCTCTTCGCCCTCGCGGCCGAGCATCCACCGAGCGCGGGCCTCCCACGCCTCGACGAGCGCCCGCTCCAGCGCGGCCTGATCGTCCTTGACCATGCCGCGCAGCCGGTGCAGGTCCTTGATGAGCTCGTCGATCCAGTACACGATGGCGTCGCGGTTGGTCACGGCGATATCGCGGTGCATGACGGGGTCGCCGGACGCCAAGCGGGAGATGTCGCGGAAACCGCTCGACGCCAGCTTGCCCATCTCGCGCCAGCCGGCGCTCCTAGTCGCCGTGTTGACCAGCGAGACGGAGAGCATGAAGGGCAGGTGGCTCACGGCGGCGACGTAGCTGTCGTGCTCCGCGGGGTCGACGAAGTAGGGCTTGGCGCCGATGGCCTGCACCAGCGAGACGATGACCTGCACCGACTCCGCAGTGGCGCTGCGGGCCGGGCAGATGGCGTAGACGGCGCCGTTGATCAAGGCGGCCTCGGCCTCCTTGGGGCCGGAGGTCTCCTTGCCCGCCATCGGGTGGCCGCCGACGAAGCTCACGCCGTCCGGAAGCAACTCCTCCGCCCATGAGACCACGTCAGCCTTGGTGCTGCCGGTGTCTGTGACGATTGCGCCCGGGGAGAGGAACTCGGCGATGAACTCGAAGAGGTCGCGCATGGCGAGGACGGGGATAGCGACGATGACGATGCTCGCGTCGCGCACGGCATCGGGGATCGTGCGCGCCTCCCGGTCGATGGCGCCCATTTTCCGGGCCGTCGAGGTGTAGGACGGCTCCAGGTCGATGCCGACGACCTCGAAGTCCTTGTTCTGCGTCTGCCGGATGGCGAGGCCCATGGACGTGCCGATGAGCCCCAGTCCGATGATGGCGATCTTGTCCATGAAGGCTCCCATTCTCCCGGCGCTCGATTCGTGCACCTATTATACGCGGGTATTTGGTTCTTGCGGCAAGGCGTGCTACAGGACGATGCCCTGAAGGAAGCGGATGGGCGGGCCGATGATCCATGCGAGGATGCCCACGCCAAACATGATGTCCAGCATGATGACGACGAGTAGAATGCCCGGGCCGTAGGGTTCCAGCCGGAGGAGAGGTATCGCGAGGGCGCGGGGGAGCAGGCCCGCCGCAACCTTGGAGCCGTCCAGCGGGGCCAGCGGAATCAGGTTGAACACGCCGAGGATGAGGTTCAGGAAGAGCCACATGGCGAAGAACTGCCCGATGACCATCGACACCGGCGCCCCCGACTCCAGCGGCGTGAAGACGACGTTGTACGGCCACTCCACGATGCCCAGCTTGAACAGCAGCCCAATCAGGAAGGCCAGCACGAAGTTGGACAGGGGGCCGGCGAAGGCGACCAGCATCATGGCTTTGAGCGCGTTCGCTCCGAAGGCGTGGCCGTTCACCGGCACCGGCTTGCCCCAGCCGCAACCGGCCAGCAAGAACATGATGCTGCCCGCGGGGTCCAGGTGCGCCTTTGGGTTCAGTGACAACCGCCCGAGCCGCCGCGCGGTGTCGTCGCCGAGGGAGCTGGCGGTCAGGGCGTGGCTGAACTCGTGGAAGGTGACGCTGGCGACCACCGCCAGGAGGAGCATGGCGGTGAAGATGAAGAAGGCCGCCGGGTCCTCGCCCAGGATGCCGATGTTACGGAAGATCATCGGGGTCGTCCGGGTCGAAGTCGTCGTCATCGTCGTGCTGCGGGTGGGAGCGGCTATTGATGCGCGGCAGCACCGCAGAGGGGCCCTCGCTGCGGGACTTGCGGCGCGGCAGCCCGCGGATCGCCTCCGAGAGCGCCTTCAAGGCGTCGGCGTTGGTGGTCTCAAGGTCCGCGACGACGCCCTCGACGCCAATCTCGCGGAGGCATTCGAGCTCCCACGCGGTCAGCGCGCCATGGACAGGCAGCAGGAACGGACGGCCTATCTCGCAGCGGGCCGTCGCCAGGTGCATGAGCACCTCCAGCGTCAACGGAGACGCGACGGCGTCGGCATAGACGACGGCGTCGACGGGCATGACCTCCAGCGAGTGCGCGTGCTCCTCCTTCAGGTCGACCGGAATCACCAAAAGCTTGCCGACGTCCTCGTTGCGCAGCGCATCCAGCGAGGACGTGAGGCCGGTCAGGGAGACGAAGTCGGCGCCAGCGTCCACGAGGGCGCTCACGTCGTCAGCGGCGAGGGCGTTGACCTGCGCGCCCCAGGGCACGCCGGGCAGCGACTGCATGGCCTGCGACGCGGCGGCCGCATCTGCGCCGTCGCCGCGGAAGATGACGCCGTCGAGCGCGATACCGTCCGCGTTGGCGACGGCTCGCGGCTCGGCGGTGGCCGCGAGGAGGAGCATGGTGGGCATCGGCTGCCGCCGGGCGGCCGCGCCAAAGCCCATGGGCGCGGGCGCATCCTTGCCCAGACGTTCAATACGTTGAATCAGCTTGCTCATATTGCCTCACAGGTGGAGTGCCCGTCGGCGGTGCGCGGGTTTTCGGTTCGCCGAGAGGCTACACGTATGGTAGCACACCGAGATTGGGCGCGGGCATGGCGCAGGGGGGCAAGCGCCTGATGGCAAGGCATCAGTGCCTGGTCTCACGGTGGCTCACCGCCCAAAGCTCAGCCGCGCGGCCAGCGAGTCCGGGAGGCCGGCGGCCGCCATCTTCACCTGCGTCCGCTCGATGTCGTAGGGCACGCGGTGGTGGGTGATTGTGCGGGCTGCGGTGTCATAGACGGCGTAGGCGGCGCGAGGGTCACCGTCGCGGGGCTGGCCGACGCTGCCGGGGTTGATTATCAAGCGAGCGCCGTCGAGGGCGACTGACATGCCGGGCTGGAGCGGCGTGACGACGCCGGACTCGTCGCAAGCGAAAGGGAGATGCGAGTGGCCGAGCAGGCACAGGGGAGTGTCGAAGAGGCTGAAGCACTCGCCGGTGACCTCCGGGGGCATAAGCCAGGGCAGGAAGTACTCCCACACCGGCTCGCGCGGCGTGCCGTGCACCAGCGTGGCCTCGGCCTCCTCGTGGCGGAGCAGGTTCGAGCGAAGGTAGTCCTGCTCGCCGGGCGTGAGCCGGTGGCGCGTCCACAGCGCAGCGGCGCGGGCCGCGGGGTTGAACGTCTCGACGGAAAGCTCGCCGATGGCGGCCAGATCGTGGTTGCCGGCGACCGCGGCGTGGGGGTAGGAACGCAGCAACGCGAGGCACTCGCCGGGGTCCGGCCCGTACCCGACGACGTCGCCCAGGCAGAGGACGCGCACGAAACCGCCGGACGCCTCCGCGTGTGCGATGACCGCGTTGAGGGCCTCCAGGTTGCTGTGCACATCGGCCACCACAAGGCAGCGCATGTTCCTCACCTTGGCCGTAGCTGGCGGCTCAAGTATAATTCGGTTCATGCTGGTACGGGAACTTGGGGAGTTCGGCCTCATAGCGCGCCTGTCCCGGCGCGTGTCCGCCTCGACCGCCGGCGCATCCCAACGCAAGGAGCCGCCGCTCCACGTGCGCGTCGGCATCGGCGACGACGCTGCCGTGTGGGACACTGCGGGCGCGGCTGAGGCGCTGACCACCGACACCATCGTCGACGGGACGCACTTCACGCTCGCCACGACGGGCTGGGACGATCTCGGCTGGAAGGCGCTGGCCACGAACCTGAGCGACATCGCCGCGATGGGCGCCAGGCCGGGCGCGGCGGTCGTGACCCTCGGCCTGCCGCCGGACACCCGGGTGGAGGACATCGACGCGCTGTACGACGGCCTGCTGGAGGCCGCGGCAGAGTTCGGCGCGAGCGTGGCCGGGGGCGATGTCGTTGCCTCGCCGACGCTGTTCATCACTGTCGCCCTGACGGGCACGCTGCAACATGAGCCGATGCTGCGCTCGGCGGCGCGGCCGGGCGACCTGATTGCCGTGACGGGCTCGCTGGGCGCGTCGGCGGCGGGGCTCGCCGTGCTGCAAGGGGCATCGACTGCCGGGAGAGCCGACGCCAAGCCGTTGCTCGACGCACACCGCCGCCCGTGGCCGCGCGTCGCCGAGGGCGCGGCGCTCGCCGAGGCGGGCGTCCTGAGTGCGATGGACATAACGGACGGGCTCGTGGACGACCTGGGCAAGCTGTGCGCGGCCGCCGGATGCGCCGCCCGGCTCGACGCGGCATGCGTCCCGGTGCACGCCGCCGCGCTCGCCGCGTTCCCGGACGAGGCGATGACGATGGCGCTGAACGGCGGCGAGGACTACGAGCTGCTCTTCACCGCGCCGCCGCGGCTGATGGCGTCGATTGGGAGCGGGCCAGCCTGCGGCGTTCACGTTGTTGGTGAGATAATCTCAGGGACATCCGGAGAAGTTGTCGTGGTAGATGATAAGGGCAATGCGATGGCGCCTCCTCGCAAGGGATGGGACCACTTCGGATGAGCGTCAGGCTGCACATAGCGAGCGGGAGCGCGGAGGAGACGCTGCACATCGGCGCGGAGCTGGGGCGGCGGCTGCAGCCCGGCGACGCCCTGCTGCTGACCGGCGACCTCGGCGCGGGCAAGACGACGCTGACGCAGGGCATCGCCCTGGGCCTCGACGTGCCGGAACGGCCGCGCAGCCCGACGTTCGTGATGGCGACCGAGTACGAGGGGCGGCTGCCGCTCTACCACCTCGACCTCTACCGCGTGGAAGACCTCGGCGAGCTGGGCGAACTGGGCCTGGACGAGTACCTGATCAGCGACGGCGTCACGGTGGTCGAGTGGGCCGACCGCGCGCCCCACGCCTTCCCCGCGCACAGTCTCTGGGTCGACCTGCAGGCATCAGGCGAGGACGGCAGGGACATTACCGTCTCGTGCGCCGAGCCGCGCAACCCGGCAGTCGCCGAGTGGCTGGAGCAGACGTCCGCCGCGAGGAGCGTCTAGCGTGGAGCTTTGCATCGACACCGCCACGCGCTACGCGGGCGTTGCCCTCTCCGTGGACGGCGTCGTCATCGCCGAGACCTCGTGGCACAGCCGCAACAACCACACGGCGGAGCTCGCGCCCACCGTCCTGAAGCTGCTGAAGGATGCGGGCGCCGACGCCAAGCAGATCACCGGCATCGCGGCAATCATCGGGCCGGGCGGGTTCAGCGCGCTGCGCGTCGGCCTCGGCTTCGCAAAGGGGATGGCTGAATCGCTGGACATCCCCATCGCGCCGGTGAGCGCGCTGGAGGTCGAGGCCGCACGGCACTTCAAGGCCGAGCCAGGGCCGCTGCTGCCTCTGCTGGAGGTCGGGCGCGACCGCGTGGCGTGGTGCGTGTACCAGCACGACGGCGACGGCTGGCGGCGCACGACGGAGGAGCGGGTCACAACGGTCGCAGAAATGGTCGAGGCCGCGCTGCCGGACGCCGTCTACTGCGGCGAGGGTGCATGGCACACGGCCGATCGCCTGCGGGAGCTCGCGCCGGACGAGCGGGTCATCGCGCTGGAACCGCCGACGCGGTCGCCGGCCGTGCTGGCGGCGCTGGGGCACGCGGCGCTGGCATCCGGCGGCGCGCCGGACCGGCAGACGCTGGAGCCCAACTACCTGCGCCCGCCAAGCATCACCATGCCGTCCGGGCGGACAAATATACAATAGGCTGAGAACAACAAGCACCAGGAGGAACGACTTGGCAGACATCCAGACAACCCTTGTGCTCATCAAGCCGGACGGGCTTCAGCGCGGGCTGGCGGGGGAGATCATCAGCAGGCTGGAACGCCGCGGGCTGCAACTGGTGGGCATGAAGCTCATGCGCGTGGACGAGGCGCTGGCCCATCTGCACTACGAGGCCCATGTGGAACGGCCCTTCTTCCCGGGACTCGTGCAGTTCATCACGTCAAGCCCGATCATCGCGATGGCGGTGCGCGGGCCGGACAGCGTCGAGCTCGTGCGGCAGACGGTAGGCGCGACGAACCCCGCGGCAGCGGCGCCAGGCACAATCCGCGGCGACCTCGGCATCGACATCGGGCGCAACCTCATCCACGGGTCGGACTCGCCGGAAGCGGCGGTGCGCGAGGTCGCGCTCTTCTTCGCGCCGGAGGAGGTCGTCGACTGGGAGCGCAACGTCGAGGGGTGGATCGTCGAGTAGGGGCGATTCGCGAATCGCCTTACTGCACGTGCACGAGGGGCACGGCCTCGCGCCAGAGCTGCTCGAGGCGGTAGTACTCACGCTCCTGGGGCGAGAAGACGTGGATGAGGACGTCGCCGTAGTCCAGCAGCACCCAGCCGGACTGCACGGTGCCCTCGCGGTGGTTTACCGGGATGCCCTCGCCCTTGAGCGCGAACGTGATGTCCTCGATGAGGGCGTTGATCTGCCGTGTGTTATCGGCGCTCAGCAGCACGAAGTAGTCAGCGAAGTCCGCGATCTCGCGGATGTCCAGCAACACGATGTTCGACGCCTGCTTGTCGCTGGCAATTTCCACTGCGCGCTGTGCAATGTGTAGCGGTCCTGCGTTAGCCATCACAGGCATTATAGTACGCTTCACCAGTACGTCCAGTGGAACCGGCGGCATCGCTCACAGAGAAGATTGGAAGCGGGGGCAAGGGAACATCCGGGGCCCGCGTTTCGTTCTTTCAAGTAAGGCTGCGTATCTGCGGCAAAACCGGTTGCAAGGTGCGCATAGCAGGGGTTGACACGCCTTACACGCGCCCCTACTATAGGGTGCGGTATTCTGAATGGGTTGCTGTGAATGCAGCAAGGCCCCAAACACCTCGTAAAACGAAAGGGGATCTCATGGAACGGTATTCACCCAGGCGCATCAGTGGGATTGCTATCATCGCAGTACTTATGCTGGCCCTTCTGATCGCCGCTTGCGAAGGTCCCGCCGGCCCGCAAGGCATACAAGGTCCCCAGGGTGAGCCAGGTCTTCCCGGTCTCCCGGGCAACCCCGGTCTTCCGGGCGTCCAGGGCGTCCAGGGCGAGCCCGGTCTCCCCGGCAACCCCGGTCTCCCCGGCGTCCAGGGCCCACAGGGTGAGCAGGGCCCGCCCGGCCCGTCCGTCGCTGCCTCGATTGCAGTTCCGGTGAACTCGTTTGAGGACGGTATGGAGCACTCTCTGACCGTCATGGGCTCCGGGTTCTCGGCCGGCGACGTGATCTTCGGTGAGATCGCCATCGGTGGCGAGGACACGGTGGCCGTCGTTGGCGCAACCGCCAACGGGTCCGGCGCGTTCATGAGCACGTCCGGCCTCGACCTCGAATCGCTGGCGACCCTCACGCCGGGTGTCTACACCCTCCACGTCCGCGACACCAGCGGCAACAACGCCACCTACCCCATCGTGGTGACGAAGCCCAAGGAATAGAAGAACAAGGTCAACCAAGAGGCCCCCGGGAAGATTTCCCGGGGGCCTCTTTTGTTTGCGCGGAAGGCGGCGCATCCCGGCAACCACTCCGCCGCCCCTTTGCGCCTGCCAGGGCGTTCTGTTAGGGTAGCGCCACTATCCTCCCGTCAAGGAGTCAAACATGGCAAGCAACCGATCATCGACATGGCAGCCGAGCAGCCGCATCGTGGGCATGGCCCTCATCCTCTCGATGCTGGCGGCTCTCGTCATGGCGGCGTGCGGGCCTGAGGGGGCCCAGGGCGCACAGGGGCCGCAGGGCCCACCCGGCGAGCCGGGCCTTGCCGGCCTCCCCGGCAACCCCGGTGACGCAGGCGTGCAGGGGCCAGCCGGAGATCCCGGCCAGCCGGGCAACCCCGGCTTCGCCGGCCTCCAGGGCCCGCGGGGACCCGTCGGCCCCAGCACCGTCGCGAGCGTCGTGATCTCGCTGGACGGCGGCCCTATCGTTGTGGGGGCTGAGAACAGCTTCACGGTCATCGGCGCGGGCTTTGCCAAGGGCGACGCCATCTACGGCGAGCTGTTCACTGGGGATGAACCCCTCTCCATGGTCGGCGGCACGGTTACGGAATCGGGCGCATTCTCGGCCATGGCAAGCATAGACCTCAGGCGTCTCACGGCGCTGGGGCCGGGCGTGTACACGCTCTTCGTCCGCGACAACAGCGGCAACAACGCGACCGCTCCCCTGGCGATCACGGCGGCGAAGTAGCCCGTTTGCAGCGGGCTGGACGTAGAGGCCCCGGTGCGCACGATTGTGCCAGGGCCTCTTGTTTGTACGACGGCAAAGGCGACAACCGGAAACCCTCGATTTTTGCCTGTAGCTACCCAAGCGAAGGCAGCTATTCCAGGATGGCTACTATGTTGCTGCGAAGCCAGGTGCGGGCAGTAAAGAAGGCCGAAGGCCATGTTTGATCTTCAGCGAGTTGGCGTAATCGCGTGGACCATGCTGTTGATGGCAACGCTTACTCTGGCAGCGTGCGGCGCGCAGGGTCCGCAGGGACCATCGGGCGAGCCGGGCGAGCCCGGAGTCCCCGGCCTTCCAGGACTCCCAGGCAATCCCGGCGATCCCGGCATTCAAGGCGAACCCGGTTTACCAGGTAACTCCGGGCTCCCGGGTTTGCAGGGCCCACCTGGGCCTGCTGGGACTGAGGGGCCAAGCACGGCAGCGAGCATTGTAGTTGATCGCGGGAATTGGAATCGCGATGGGTTCCATTTCCGTGTCACTGGAGCTGGATTTGAGCCGGGGGACGCAATCTACGGCGAACTACTGAGCGAAGACGGGGCCACTGGAGTACTGGGGTTGACGGCAAACGGAAACAGCGCCTTCACTACAGTTGTCAGCCTAAGCCTGTCAGTAGCTGAGTTACTCTCGCCTGGCGTCTACACGCTCTTTGTGCGGGACACCAACGGCAACAACGCCACTGCACCACTATGGGTTGACTGGCCATACTGCTGGTGGCCTGATTACGATCCGGATTCTCTAATAGTCTGTTAGGTATGACGCAATCTGAGGCTCAAAACCCTGGTTGATCTGAGGAAGCAGACCGCCCGCAGAAAAGCAGTTCGGAGGCGCTAATTCAGCACCCCTACTGGCGCTGCACCCGCACTCGCGTGATGCGGCGGCCGGAGGTGCTGAGGACCTCTACGCGGAGGCCGCCGGCGACGACCTGGTCGCCCTGGCTGGGGATCTTGCCGAGCTTGTTGTAGACGAGCCCGCCCATAGTGTCGAAGCCGTCGCCCTCCAGGTCTACGGAGAAGTGCTCCTTCAGGAAGCTCAGGTTCACCCGCGCGTCCAGCACCACCTCATCGTTGCTGATGACCTCGACCTCCTGCTCCTCCTGGTTGAACTCGTCGACGATGTCGCCGACGATTTCCTCCAGGATGTCCTCCAGCGTGACGAGGCCGACGGTGCCGCCGTACTCGTCCACGACGACGGCCATGTGGCCGCGGCGCCGCTGGAACTCCACCAGCAGCTCGTCGACGCGCTTCCCCTCCGGCACAAAGAGGGCGGGCCGCAGGTAGTCCCGGAGCGCCGCGCCGTTGGGGGTCTCGGCGTACCGCAGCAGGTCACGGGCGTGCAGGATGCCCTGGACGTGGTCAATGCCGTTGTCGTGGGCCGGGATGCGGCTGTGGCCCGCCTCCCGCATCAGCGCAAGCGCCTCCGTGATGGGCGCCTTGACGTCGATGGCCACCAGGTCGGGCCGCGGCACCATGATGTCGCGTACGGCCGTTTCCTCAAGGCTCAGGATCGCGTGGATCATCGCCATTTCGCGCTCGTCGGGAGGGTTCACCTCCTTGCGCAGCGGGATGAAGACCCGGTCAAAGCGTGCCGCCAGCTCGGACGTGATCTGCGGCAGTGTCTCGGGGCGGCCGACGATCGACTGCAGCAGCCGGTAGAGGGGGACGGTGACCGGCCCACAGACGACCGCCACGACGACGCCGACGGGCGCACCGGCCAACGCCATGCGCTGCCAGCGGCCCCTGAGCACGGGGTAGAAGGCCAGCGGGAGCAGCAGCGCGATGCCGAGCCCGCCCAGCAGCGAGAGCACAAAGAGCCACGTGTTTGGGTCCCGGGCCAGCAGGTACGCCGTCAGAGCCACAATGCCGATGCCGTGGAGCGCCACACAGACCATCAAGAGCGTAAATGCAGTCTCCATCGGCTTCCGCATCAGGGCCTGCAATGCGCTCCGCGACAGGCCGGTGTGCTCACCGTTTGCCGCGCCGTTGCGGGACTCCACCCGCGTCAGCGCATGCCGGTACAGGATCACCGCCGCGGAGAGCGGCAGGGTGACCAGCCAGATGACCAGGGGGATGAGGACGTTGTTTTCCAACAAGGGCTACCTTTCTTGTTCGGTCGAATCGCCGCCGCCGGCGTCGATGGGTCTTGCGGGGACGCCGACAACGGTCTCGCCGTCAGCAACGTCGCGGGTGACGACGGCGCCCGCGCCTGTCCGCGCGCCCTTGCCGACGCGCACCGGAGCCACGAGCACCGTGTCCGAGCCGACGAAGGCGTCCGCCTCGATTTCCGTGCGGCGCTTGCCGGCGCCGTCGTAGTTGGCGGTGACGGCGCCGGCGCCGATGTTCGCGCCGTCGCCGACGGTGGCGTCGCCGATGTAGCTGAAATGGCCCGCCTTGACGCCGCGGCCGAGGGAGCTGTCCTTGATCTCGACGAAGTTGCCCACATGCGCCCCCGTGCCGACGTGCGCGCCGGGCCGCAGGTGGGAGAACGGGCCAACGTCCGCGCCTGTCTCCAGCGTCGCCTCCTCCAGCATCGACGCGACCACCGTGCAGCCGTCGCCAATGACGGAGTCTCGGATGACGGCGTTCGGTCCAATGACGCACCGCTCGCCAATGCGGGTGCAGCCGCGCAGGTGCGTGTTGGGGTGCACGACCGTGTCACGCCCAAGCGTCACGCCGATGTCTATGTATGTGGCGGAAGGATCGACGAGCGTCACGCCTTCCAGCATCCAGCGCTCGCGGATGCGCTCCTGCAGGGAAGTCTCGGCGAGCGCGAGGTCATCGCGCGTGTTCACGCCGATGACGTCGCGCGGGTCGTCTGCTGCGACGGCGTGGACGATCTCGCCCCTAGCGCGGAAGAGGGTTGCCAGGGCCGTCAGGTACAGCTCGCCGTTGGGCGCAGGCGAGGGCAGGGAGAGCGCGTCCCAGAGGCCCTGGGTGCGGAGCGCGTACAGGCCGCCGTTGACCTCGTTCACCGCGCGCTGCTCCGGCGTGGCGTCGCGCTCCTCGACGATGGCCTCCACGCAGCCGTCGTCCCCTCGCAGGATGCGGCCGAGGCCGGGCTGCAGGGGATTTTCGACAGTCAGCAGGGTCATACTCGCGCCCGTCGCCTCGTGGGCGGCCATCAACCGCTCGATGACGCCGGGGGGAATGAGGGGGGTGTCGCCGTTCATGACGAGGACGTGCCCGGTGGACTTATCGACGCTGCCCTCAGCCGCAAGGAGAGCGCTGCCCGTACCGGTGGGGGATTCCTGCACGGCAAACCGCGCTCGGCCCGCCAGATGCGCCGGCAGCGCGCCGGCGTCCCGCGGCACGACGACGACGGGGGCATCATGACCGGCGGCGGCGAGCGCGGAGAAAACGTGGTCGATGATGGGCAGACCGCCGACGGGATGGAGGGGCTTGGGAAGGGCAGAACGCATCCGGGCGCCGGTTCCCGCGGCCAGAACGACTGCTTGCCAGGCGCTCACAGGTCTGCCGTCCACCGCCGATGTTTCGGCGCCGGCTAAGAAGGGCTCTTCCTTGAAAGGACTACTAAAGGGTTGGCCTCCATGGGCATGCTGTTGCGCACATATGCTAGGGAAATACTGTTCCCATTGTCAAGGAGCACGGGTGGGCCATGAGGCCCACCTGCTGGGTATAATGGCAGCGAAACGCAAGGATGGAGGAAGACATGGAAATCTCCGAATTCACTGGCGACGGCATGCGCGTCATCAAGACGAAGACCGCCCCCGGCGAGTCGTGCGGCTATGCGTACCGCCGACGCCGCATCGACGTCACTGTTCCCGCCGAGACGGACCCCATTCCCATCGATCGCAACCAACTGCTCTACGTTCTCGCCACGCCGCTGCAGGACGGCGAGCTGGTCAGCAACCGCACAGACGCCAGGATGATTGACCTCGCCGAGCTGTCGCCCTGCGCCGAGGGTTAACGCGGGATCTGCGTTACGCCGGAGGAGCCTCGTCCTCCGCGTAGACAACGTCCAGCAACACCTCGTCGAAGGCCGCCAAAACCTCGCCCGCCACGAGTCCAACGTAAGCGCGCAGCCGTGCCGTGCTGAGCGACAGCGTGCCGTCGGAGCGCTCCACGATGTCGGCGGGCGCGAGATCGAGGTCGGGGAACTGCAGCTCCATCAGACGCATCACCCGCGACTCCGCGATCCACTCGACGTTGGTCTGCAGCAATTGGTCAAACTCAAGCCTGGTCAGGGATTTT
This sequence comes from Chloroflexota bacterium, assembly GCA_026713825.1. Classification (NCBI taxonomy): domain Bacteria; kingdom Bacillati; phylum Chloroflexota; species Chloroflexota bacterium. Next base: position 55,688 of record JAPONS010000016.1, read on the forward strand.
GGCATAGGGGGTCCTCTCGAAAATCAAGTAAGCGGGAACACTCGCACTGTACGCGGACGCGAATCTCGGTGCAAGAGTGCGCAGAGCGTGTGCAACGGGAGTTTACGGCGAGCCGATTAACATCGGGCCGATTGCCAGCGGGCGGTGTGCTGGCTACCCTAGAAGGTGCAGGCCGCGCGGAGAGATGGCAGAGCGGACGAATGCGCCGCACTCGAAATGCGGTATGGGGCAACCCATCGTGGGTTCGAATCCCACTCTCTCCACCAGACTTGATAAAATCAAGAACTTTTCAGATCAGGTTCGCGCTGGCGCTGTAGTCCTGTCCTTTACCTTCGCCCCTCTGGTGTGTCGAACGCGCCGATAGGGCGAGGGCAGATGCACAAGGCTGAGACCCCTGCCGTAGTGGTGGGGGTCTCCACTTTGTCGGGTGGTCGCTGTCGTCCCACGGCAAACAAACGCGGGCGCACTCCCATCACGGCACGCAGCACCGTGTCGAAGTCCAGGCTCTCGTTGATGCGGAGGCTGGCCGCACTCAGGCGCGACAGGCGCTCCCGCAGCGCCTCTATCTCCCGGTCCCGCCGGTCTGCACTCACCGAATCTCACCTCCTGGGTTGGGAGTAACGGAGCCGTTTCCGGCCCGGATGCACTGGGAGTTCTTCACAGAATTATATACCATTTTCCACAAAAGAAGGGTTGAAAACCACGTAGAGGCGATAGGTGGTTGAGTATAGTTTTTGCTGGGTCTGTGCGTTCCCGGTTCGAAGGGAGACACGGGCCGCCGCCGACCTTGATCGGAGAGCCGGGAGCAA